>JACDDG010000187.1 GCA_013817115.1 Parachlamydiaceae bacterium
GGCTTTCTCAAAGCCAAAAATCCAAAATTTGAACGCACTTCGGTATAACTTATTCTTGCTTTGGGACATCCTTGGGACTTACCTCAGATAAGCTTTCAATAGTCTTCATCAAATTGGCGCTTAATGCTTCTAATTCAGTTTGCATCTGTTTGGAGGCCTTCGACAACTTAGATTCAACCTCTTTTTGTAATGATGAGGTTTTCCAAAATTCCTCTGACTGGTTTTTCCCAGACTCAAAAATCAATTTTGCATTCATTTCTTCTAGACCCTTCATAGCCTCTTCAATGCCTGCTAATTCTTTAATCATTCCCTGCATCTCTGTAGTTTGTGTAATGCTCCCGCCCTGAACATTTTGTCCACTCTTGGACTCATTCGCTGATTGCATTTCAATAAACAAGGGGACTAGATCAGTCAACTCTTTAAAAAGTACCGTCAAATTTTGCGTCAGATTTTCTGTTTTAGTGGCAACTTGTTGAAAATAATCCGCTTTAACACCTTTCTCGCTAGAAATAAGATTTCCTAATTGATCCCAATGAACGCGCGTAATAACTTCTGAATCGTCATTATAGAAAATTTCTTGAACCAATTTTCCTGCAGCCGACCAAACTCTCGAAATTCCTACAGGATTTCCCTTCGAAAAATTGGCTTCCATGATTTGAATTCCATATTCATTCCAAAGGGATTCTGTTCCATCTCGCTTCCCCGCCTTGTAGTGCTGCTTACGAGCTAGAAGCCCATTCCGATGGAATAGAAAAACATCACCGTCAAGCAATCCATCAGTATAGTTTTCAACAATTGTTTTCGGAGTTTGATCATCATAGAAGTATTCCTGCTCACCATGCTGAAGACCATTTTTAAAACGCAAAATCGCCTGTATAGTTCCAGGGGAACTATAATAAATGGCTTTTCCAATTTGTTTTCCGTTCAAATACCAGCTTTCAGCTACAACTGTTTGATCAGCACCAAAATAGCATGTAGGACCGTGTAATAACCCCTCTTTGCGATAGGATTCAAATATCAGATCTCCTTGAGTGTCTTTTAAACGATACACCCCAAAAGTTAGATCCGGAATAAATTCTTCAGCAATATTCAAATTGCATTCCGGATCCTCCATCTTTAACAAATTGTTTTCGAATGAATAGTTCCCCAAAATCAGCGAAGTTTCGATCTTTTCAACTCTTTTAATATCTGCCTTCAAAGGATCTTTAGCCTTTTGTTCATGCAAGATCTGTTGGATTAGATGACTTAAAACAGATGCACCTTTCTGCAAATAAAGCACTCTCTCCCGTTCAAGTTCAACAAATCGAGTTTGCCACTCTACCGGGCTCAACAAATCATAATCGAGAATTAAGCGATAAAAATGCCGGCGTTTCATGCCATCAAAATTGTCATTTACGCCTTTTAAATAGTATACAAAGCTATCGTTGTCATTTAAAGATTCGAGTAATTTTTGCTGAAAGATCTCTTTGAATTCTTCATTGTTTATTGAAGATTCTTGACTTCGATTTTTCATTTTCGAGAGGTCTTTATCGTATTCTTGGAGTTTCAATTCAGCCTCAGAAAGACTAGTACAGAGCTTTTCACACAGTAAGTATAGGTTTTCTTTTGTAGCTAGAGGGCTCATCTTACTTTGCTGCATCCCTCCGTAAAGTCGACTTCCTATCCCTTGCTGTAATGCAAGATATTCTTCTGCTGCCTCTATTAAGCGCATATTTGGCACATTTCGAAAACCGATCCCTCCCTCAGTACAATTGATCAGTTTGACCTCTGGATGCCTAGCCGCAAAATCTGAAAACCAAATCGATTCTGTAACCCATTTCCAAAGCGTAGGAACAGGATTACCATTGATATCAGTGCGATAGATAATCTCTTCTTGATGATATTTCGTGCGAAAATGCCTGTGAATAGGATGATGCTGCATTCCAGGTGCGTAAGACTCTTCGTTGCTGTAAGAAAGATCAACACCCACAAACAGGATGGGATTACATCCCATAGCTCTAGCTAAGTCCAAACTAAAATTGATTACATTGCACCCTTCATCGACCTCCTTCCCTTCGACTCCACACCCCTTCTCAAAATAACTTGGGAGGTCATATCCATTTGCTCCTGAAATGTAAAATTTGTCGCTGTGCACCAAATTTAATGCTTCACGGTGCATCCGATTTCTATACAAAAAAGGGACTTCAAAAGCAGAATTCATGATGATGCGGGTAACCTGTTCCGGGTTCGGATCAATGCCAACTCCAAAATGAGGATTCATCCCTGCAGCATTCAAGGCATTCATTGCCGTACCGCCGGCAAAAATCACAGCTTGCTCCTTTAAGGTTTTTAAAGTCTCAATATTTTTGGCAAGTGAAGGTCCGGCACCACAAATTATTGCGGGAACCCCCTGAAGTTTTCCAAAAAGAGCATCTCCAAATGAAACAGTTGGCCAAAGGAAAAGATTAGATAAAAAATTATGAAAAAAGGTTAGTCCATAGGAGCTTTGCTCATTAGCAAAAGTACTATAGTAATTATCATAAAAACCAATTCCAGCAACCATTTCTTGAAATTTTTGCTGCTTGATTTCATCTGAATAAATCGTCGCACACGCATAGGGAATCCCGGGAAAAAATCTGCCTATTTCATTTAGAATTGCGGATGAAGGATCTAGATAGTAAAGCCATACATTCTCTGCATGTAAAAGCTCGTGAGCTTCTTCGCTTTTAAAATAGTGTGCAATTGCAGCAAGATCATCTTCAAGAATTAACAAAAAATGATCTTTGCTTTTACACCATTCCTGCAAAGCACCATACGGAGCTAAATCGCCAATCCCATAAACGTATAAGAGTTGAAAGGAACTGTAATCTAGATTATCAGCCCATTCTTTTGCCTCTGTTGCAGATAAACCAACAATTTGATCAAATGGGGGTTTGTAAGCAAAAAGATCCTTTTTTTCTTCCAAGTCCCCATTTTCATTTATATATTGAAAAAGATGAGCTGCTTCCGGACAAAATTGTAACCATCGTTCAACATTTTCTGCAAATCGTTCCAAATTTTCCATTAAGCCCTCATAACTTCCATGTTTGTCCTCGACGGATACGTTTTAAATGCTTCTTGCGCTCTTTCTCAGAATTATCATCACGAGGTAATTGTTCAAGGGGTGTACGTTGCTGAATCTCTTCAGCTTTTTTAATCAGTGACTGAGAACGGTCAAGACATTTTTGTTCTCTTTTAGATAAGTTTTCTTTTGATGGAGTGATACCTGCTTCGACGTTTGACTCTATAATCTTTTCATTCATTTGAGTAAAAACATTCACATCTCTTTCTAAATCTGCAAACATTCTTCCTAGATCTGGTGGAAGTTGGTCAAATCTCTTAGAAGCCTCTTGATCGGGAGATTCAATCTTTTCTAGGACTATGTGCAGCAGGTCGTTCATTTCCTCGAAAAGCTGCTCAAAATTCTTTTGTTCTGGATTAGTTCCATTTGATTGGTTATCCATCATTATTTCTCCTAATTTGGTGGGACAAAAATGTAAAATTGACCTGTTTAATTATAATTAGCAAATGGCAAATGGCCAATTACTGTTTTAATTCTAAATGCATATTTATCCTTATTGTAACATACTAATATTTTTAAAAAAGGAGATTTATTTACACACTTCCACCCGAGATTAATTTTGTGTAACGCTCTACAAAAGTACATCCTTCACAACTAGCTTCAAAATGGGAACAAAAATCATAGTGAAGCTGATAAGCGCCCTGTTCAGCATAGGCACTTTTTAACACTTCTCCTTTTTTTGAATTACCAAAAAAACGGTGTACCAAATAACTGCTTTTTCCAGCTTTTGAACTTCCTAAAGAGCGATAAAGATGTTGAAACGCAGCAATTTCATCCGGGTGCCCCCGCTGTTCTATCTCCGCTTCAATCAAGGGTAAAAATAGGTTGATCACAATTTCACCCTTTAAATTATCTCCCAGCAAGGGAAGCTGTTGATCACGAGCTTTATCTTCAAACAAGAAATGACGACCCCAATATGGATCTTCGTAACTGGGCAGCCAACTCTTAAACAAATCCAAAAGCTTTTTCCACTTTTTCTGCACAAAACAGACTCGCCATCGCATATTCCACTCTGCAATTACTTTAGAAAGCAATGACGAAATACTTTTGTCTTTTTGCAATTTAGCGAGAACGACCAAACGCCGCAAAGGATGATTTAAAGGGCGAATTTGGTGCAAGTGTAGCCTTACTGTTTCACAAGATGACACTTGAAGGCTTTGAAAGTGTGACTGCAAAGTCCTATAATAAGAACTCTTTCCCCATTTCTCAATAAAATAAGACGAAAAAAAACCACTCATCCCCATCAGCCAAGCAAAAGTATCTTCTTCTGACTGAAATGTGCGTTTTTGCATCTCAATAAAAAGGGTTAAAAACTGCTCTGTATTGTTTTTGTAACCCAAAGCCATCGCTATGCCTGCACCAACGCGTTCTGAAGGAGAGGCAATGCGTTCAGCTAAAAATAGCCTTTTGCGTGCCAAACGCCAATCTGCAGCTTTTTCAAATAAATTAGTCGCAGCTTCAGGCGAAAGATTTTTAAATAACTCTTTAGCGCAACGACCGCTGCCGGTGAATTTTTTGTATGGATAAAGGTCAAGATCTATCAAGTGAGCCAGACGAGCAATAGGGACGGTTAAATAGTTTTCAAGATAGACTTGGAAAAAAGGCTTTCCTGCTGATGTTGCTAAGGGAACAGGATGCCTGGGATGCCAGAGCGAAATGTGCAAGATCACTTGATCGTACCGTTGATCTACATGATGTTGATGTTGTTGCCAAGATTCATCAACCAAATGAATTTCAACATCACCAAAATAGGTATGTTCGCCAATTTTAATATGAGCCTTTCTAAAATCCGGACCGGCTTCTAGGTTCCAGATTCCAGGGGAAATCACTTCGATAGGCTCATTCGTCGCCGTTTTTAGCCCTTTAAAATACTTCTGCTCCAACCAAACGGCTTGAAGATGTCGTTCGGCTAGAAAATTATAAGCCAGTTTTCTTTCGGCGAGGGAAGGTGCAATTTCTTTAAGTAACTTTTGATAGGAAATGTTCATTAAAACCTGAGTGTGTGTATACCGAAGTGCTTCCAAATGTTGGATTTTTGGCTTTGAGAAAGCCCCGGGATTAAGCGATCAAAAACGACCCAGTATTATAATATGGGGCTGTTTTTGATCGCTTAATCGCGGGAGCTTTCTCTTTGCCAAAAACCAACATTTGAACGCACTTCGGTATAAACATATTTGATGCTATAGGGAATTGGAATTTATACCCTCATTCATCTTTTTTTGGCTACTTATATCGTTTCGAAGATCCCCACACTCGCAGCAATTGTGGGCGAATGTAATTTCCGAGAGGAAATTGGTAGAATTTTAAAAAAATGTCATTTTGGGGAAGAGAAAATGTAAATAATAATTTTAATTCAAAATTCAAACTGTTCCCTTC
>JACDDG010000188.1 GCA_013817115.1 Parachlamydiaceae bacterium
TTTTAGCGATGTTCTATCCCCCGGTAGGGGGAACTGTTAATAGCCCCGGGTGCAGCGATAGCGGAACCCGGGGTTCGGATCATTACAAAACGTGCGCCCCGGTAGGGGCGCCAGAAAGCCACCTAAGTGCGTAGCCGCCGCTGTAAGCTTTCCACACGTTGCTTGATGCGAGCGGCAGAGCCTTAGCTGTGGACTACAAAAAAAAATAAGGGCAATGTTATATGCATTAATTTTCAAAAAAATATTGAGTTAAAAGCCTGAATGACGTGCAACATTTTGCCACCAATTTTACTTGCTGGTTAGGTTAACTTTTTCTCGCTTGGGCAGTCAAATCTTTTTAATACAAATCCCCTGCTTCAATATTACTGCTAATTGATTGCACATTTGAATTTAAATCATATAAAAATTTTAAATCGCAACACCTACTAACATTCAGAATATTTAACTTGCATACAAATAATTTTTGTTATATCATAAACATTACTAACCTCAATAATTCGAAATTAACACAATTCGGAAAAAACATAAACATAACGGATCATTTATAACATGAACAGTACTACCAAATCTTTAAGCGAAAATTTAGATAGACTAAATGAACTTTTAAAATTAATCGATTTTCCCGCAGATAAAAGTCAAAGCGATGCCATGCAGCCTATTCGCGAATTACTTTCATCCATTGATTTCAAAAATGATAAAATGGCTAGCAAAATAGTAAAATTTTATGTATTTAAAACTGATGCCACTCAAAAGAATAGCGAAAAAACTGCAAAATATCATCAAATATATACAGACCTCATTAAGCTTTGCAATCAAAAAACCTACTTAGATGGAGTTGAATCGTGCTGGATCACCGACGAGAGTGTTGACAAACTTCCTAATTTTCATCGTATAAAAAAAATGAAAAATGACCCGATTCCTTCGAAAATGGTGTTTCACATCCATGCAAATGAATTTGGGGCTAATAATCAATCGCTTGAAGGATATACTTCAGCTGCGACTTTAGAGTATTTGTATTCCTATTTATGCAAGCGTACAGACCAGGAGCTTCCCATTTATGGCCTCTCCAAAGAGACTTTGGACTCGATTGCCAATGCTTTGGAATTTGCGAAAAATTTCACAGGTTTAGAAGAAAAAATTGCAAACGCATTCGATAGTAACCAACCGCTTCTCTTACCTGGTGGCTGGAGCGGAGCTCCCTCAGGCCACGCTATGTACTATGAAATCATCCCGGAAAGTAAGGAGAAGGCCACTTTTCGATTGTTCAATCTAGGTGCCGGATCGAATCTCCACTTTGGGGGGATCGTCGGAAATAAAACGAAAAGACTTCCACACATCGACTTTACAGGTGTTTCTAAAGCGATTCTATTAAATTCAAACGTAATAAAGGCTCTAAAAGAACTTCAAGAAAATGCTTTCTTTCCCGGCACTAAAGATAAGACTGAATACAATGAAGGCGACATTTATCAGGGACTTAAAGCACTGCTTTCACCCGAAGGTATAGAGACTTATGAGTCAAAGGCCTCTATTGAATCCCTAAAGACAACCCAGTATTCAGGAATTTGTGCGTGGCGTTCGTTAATGGCTTTTCTTTCCACCAAGATGTCAAAGGCAGATTATAAGTTATTTATTTGTGACATCAAGTTACAAAGCCTAATAGATAAAATTTCCAGATGCCAGAATGAAGTTTTCTCAAAAGCTGAGTGGCATTTGCTAAAAAAATCGCATCAGAAACTATCTAGGACGATTGTCAAAGCCTTTGAAAATGCTGTGATTGGAAAACAGTATGCACTTTATGCATGTGCTAAAGTGCATAAGATCTCTAAAACAATCGAAAAAAAGAAAGATCAAAGCTTCAAACCAAATCTTATCGAAATAAAACCGAAAAAAAAAATTGGGAAATCTCAAAGGGTTAAGAAAGAACTTATCCATGAGGCCACCCCACCTTTAAACGAACAAATAAATAATCTTGAAGGAGCGATAAATCTGCAGCCATGCACTTTTCTCTATCACAAAATTAAAGAGTTAAATGTGGAAAAGATCGCTAATGCCTTCAAAGAATTGCTCTCTATCGCAAAAGTAGCCCTGCAAAATAAGGAACACCACGCATTAAATATTTCTTTAATCGATTTAATGTGCCGGCTTGATTCTAGGATCCTTATTGAGAGCTTAAAAGATAATCCTGAGGGAGCCAAGGAAGCTATGGAAGATCTTGGAAAGTTATCCAAAATTTTCTTCGAGACCTGCTTGCGAGTTCCGGAAGCTTATCTCATTCATCCCGACCGGATTTTTGCTTTGACAAAACTATTATACCTGCAACAGCAGCTTGCGATGATTGTAGAGCCTGAGCATCTTAAAAATGTATCTTTTGCGCTGGATTCCACAAAATTTGCTCAACTCTTGGAAATCAACGCCATCGATTTCTTTTTTCAATTAAGCGATGCTCATATGAATCATGAGTTTTATAAGATGGAAATGTGTTTAACACGTCCCAACTTTAATGATTCTTACTTTGAAACCTATTCTTTTAATAATGATAGAGATCTGTCAAACAGTTCTAATCTAACTTTTAAATTTAAAGATTTACAACAAATACTACAAGGATCTATCAATTCAAACATTCAAAAAATGTTTCCAACATTACTACAGCAATTAAAGGATGAGGATCCGCAATTTGCTTCTTTACACACGCCCCAACAAAGCGCCCGCATCTACGCCAGTGATAGGCTTCCGGAATGGTTTAAGGCATTACGCGACACTCATTTATATCTGCTACAGATTAAGTTTGACTGTATAGCTAATCCTCCTACAGCTGAAATCGATTGTTCTCTTCAATTTGATGTATTTATTTTTAACCATCACCAAAGGCATGAAGGTGTCGTTTATTTTTGTTTAAAAGGGTTATCCGGAGATCTCATTAACCAATATCCCGAAGTAAAAAGAATTCGCGAAAGACCTGAATCGCGATATGAGGGCTTGTTTAGACCTTTTAAATGTCTAGAGCTGAGCAAAATTTTTGAGCATTTGCAACAAGATCATAAAAAAAATAACGAATTTTCACTTTATAGCGTGAAAATATCGAGAGAGAAAGAACTATTTGCCGATCACGTTAGTAATCACTCCGGACTTTCCGATGAATCATTTAAAGAACTTAGGCATATTTTTCTAAACAAAGAGATTCGCATTCCCGAAACCTTTTCCTATTTTGTTAAATACCCCGCTAAGCTTTCGGATCCTGATTATCAAACCATTTTTGCTCTTTCTATGTTTCAAGGAAAAGAACTTTATAACGCTTTGTCAATACCTGGTTTTGCTGATTGGGCAGAGAATTTTATTCAAGGTCTGATTGATCGGCATATGAAAGAGGAAAATATTCAAGCTACAGTTTTTCTTTTGCGAATCTCCCGCATTTTCAAAGGGTATTCTTCTAAAGAAATGCGGAAACAAAAGGAACTCGAAAAAATACAGAAGGAATTAGAAGAGAGAGGGTTGCAAGTTCGAGTATATAAAACAATAAATGAGAGCTTAGACTTTGAAAAGTTTAAGGAGTTTGGACGCCTGATATGGAATGAAGAAAAAATAAAAGAGTCGGGCGGTAGCGAAGAGGATATAAAAAAACTCACGGCATATTTTGAAGAGCATAAGATAGGCCCTGAAGAGCTACTCACAATTTATGCCAAACTTGAGGAAATGTATTTAGAAATTGAAAGAAAAGTCAGTGAAGTACTTAAAGAACTGGAGAACCTAAAAGAGTTGGGGGATGAAACAATAAAAGGTTTAAAGTTGCTTTTAGAGAAAAAGGGGTTAGAAATTGAAGAGAAAAGTGTAATTTATGCTGAGCTAATTGCTTCCCTATCGAAGAAAAAGCAATTGGGATTAAACGAAGTATTCGAACTGCTAGCAGGAACAGCATTTCTGCAGGAAAATCCCGTACAGGCAAAATGGAGCTGCCCTCAAACAAACAAAGAGGTCAGAGATGCTATCCACATTCATGCTAAAAGTATTCATAGTGGATTAATTGACTCCTTAGGAAAGCCAAATGTGGGGTTGTTGAATAGTTTGGCTTTGAACCTAAAAGGTCAGGAGGAGCAATCTTGGGAAGTAGTCGAAGTTATGGGAGAATTCCCCCATTTTATCAGCAATGGCGAGCCTTCAATTACTTACTTTCCATTAATTGGAAGATTTGTAAAAAAAGATTCAAAAGTACTCTTGCCTACAGATATACGACAACACCCTCATTTTAGACAGCTTTTCAAAGAAGTTAACGAATCTTCTGCAAAAGGAGCAAATCTTTATGAATTTACTAGTAGCTCAGGCTTCAAAACTCTACTTCGAAAACAAGGGGATGTTTTAATTATTGAACAATTAAGAGGAGCTGATTGGTATCGGTTTATTCCCCGTGAAGCCTTTCTTAAAAAAAATGATTATAGAAAAAAACCTTTGAAGAGCATCCTACGCAGTCGTCATCTTGTTCATAATTTCAACCATTGGCAAGCTATAAAGGGTTCAAACATTATAATTGTCGATCCAACCTTAGATAAATGCTTCGCTATTGCTTACTCGGATTGGTTCGGCGTTGAGTATATTGAGCGCTCTTCTGATCGTTTGTTTTTGGGAAAGGCACAAAGCATGCTTAAAAATATTGAAGAGTCCTCCTTTATTCATGAATGGTATCAAGAGCAAGATGGTCAACTGAAGGAAATAGAATTACCCCGCTTTGGCCTGTCGTTTACTTATGACTCAAATCAATCTCGTATTTATGCCGATCAATTTGCTGAGGAAGGCTATTTCTTAAGTGCCGAGCAATATATTCCTACTCTCGGGGCTTTCACACACTTCCTTCTAATCGAAAATGATGCAGGGCAGAAAAAAGCATTGATTCCTAATCAATGGCTGCAGAAGTTGAGTTCATCACCCGACCAGGAAGCATTAAGTCCCAAGTATTCCATCGATCAAAATTTGGCGCCTGAAAAAGCGTTTAAACAAAGCTATTCTCTTTTTACAGTTAATAGTGAAGGGAAACTTGTTTCAGAATCAAAAAAGGCAAATCTCTTTTTAGCATATATTTTATCTGCAATGCAAGAGTACGAACAAGCAGCCGAACTTTTGCGGAAACACGCTCCTAAGCTGAATCGTTATAACAAAGACGAAGAGATTTTGCTGACAAATATTATCGCCCTCGGAAAGATTACCGGGGATCATTCCGGCAATGGTATTGCAGCACGTTTGTATGCTAGCTACCTTCTGATAAAAAATCAGGCAGACCACAAACACACAGTCGATGAAAAGCTCAAAAAAAATTTAGTGCCTCTTCTCAACGATTATCTATCGCACTATTGTAACATCACAGATTTAAAGCTCACAAAACAGGAAGAGACGTTTCTTGTCAAATTCGCACTCAATGAAAAATATGACACTAAATTTTTTATAAGGTTGGCTGAATTAGACTCAGATTATGTTAAGCACTATCTC
>JACDDG010000189.1 GCA_013817115.1 Parachlamydiaceae bacterium
CCACACGTTGCCTGATGCGAGCGGCAGAGCCTTGGCTGTGGACTACAAAAAGATTTTAAGGCAATGAACTTTTCAAAAAAATTAAGTTAAAAGTATCTTTGGAATGACGTGCTACAATTGCTGTTTCGCAGCTTGTGTCCGCGCCTCTGCATTAAAAATCAGCTGAGTCATTACCTGTATGGCAAGCAACTCATTCTCGTTTTCAAACTAGGACAATATTTCCCCTGGAATTATGATTCCTTTTTACCTTTAATTCTACACCCTACCCTCCGGGACTATCTAGCTATTTTTTGGAATCCCATGCTTCGCTTAGCCCTCCAGGGCTGAAAGAATTCTTTCGTTAACAACTGAGTTTCGTTTGTAAAGTATCTCTTGCAAATCATCTCGAACCTTTTTGTGTCTTCATTTTGTGTTGAATTCGTAATAAGAATACTCTACATTCGTGCCCTTCTCTTCGACTTTTTACAATACAAAATTCTTCCATTAAACCATAAGTTCATCTCTGCTAATCTTAAAAAATAATCTTACGTAATTACGAAGCCAATTTTAAACTCAAAGGGAAAATTATTCAAAAACAATCCCATTAATTTGCCTGCACATTAATTACACGATTCTTGTGAATTACTAAGCCCCAAACTAAATCAACTATAAAGGATATAGACACCAAAGACCTTAAGGCCAAAAGACTCCCAAGGACCTTCAGGATATCATAGATAGTCTATATTAAATTGTCGTTAAGGTCGTTGATAATTTATTTAAGTCAATCCAGACCCACAAACAATAAATTAGCATTTCATTTTAATTATTAATGTGATAAAATAGATTTAGTATTAACATAAATATTGCAACTTAATAAAAGGTCAAAAATGAAAAGCATAAATATATACGAAGCAAACACTTGTTCCACAATCACAAACCGTTTTGATATAACACCTAATGATATCACTATGGGTTGTATTTTACCAAATCTGAATGAAAAAGAACTTGCAACCAGCATATCTGTCTGCAAACACTTTAAATATATGGCTGAGAATAACTTAATTTGGAAATACATTAGAGAAAACAGAAAAATTATAGCAAGTAGTATTGTCTTGTCAGGAAGTAATTCCGAAAAAAATATAGTTCTAAAATCAGTAAAAAAAAGTATCCAAACTTTTGGACCAATATATCTTCTTTTAAAACTTAAAAATACTGAAAACGAAATGCATTCAATATATAGCAAAACAAATAACCAATCCGACTATAATAACTATATAAAATTCCAAAACCACTCTAAGAATTTTGATATCTTAGAGACTGAAATTAAGCATCAATATCTGCCAAAAATTCTCCCCAAATGTTACTTCACTGCTGAAGAATTTCTTATGAATGCATTGAAAAATGAATCTAATAAAATTGATAAAGACGGACTTATAGATTATCTACATTGTGAAATGACAACCCCCGAAAATTTGACTGATTTTACTATAATTGAAAAATTTTTCGAAGTTGGTGCAATGCCGTCTTTAGAAGTTATTGAGGCAGCACTCCTTGCGAACTCTCCAAAAGAAGTAATGAAATTTTTGTATCTCAAACAATTTAGCATGGAAGCAACTAACCTTTTTTCAAGTGATATATTGGATGAAATTCTTTTTAAAATTAAAACCACAATGGATACTTATGATGGCGAGAAAATTACTATGACTGACGAAACAATCATATACAAAGATTCTCAAAAACAAAGAAAGTATGATTCATTAATATCAAAATTTAATGATTTTTTTGTGCCTTATTGCAAAGAATGTCATTTGAAACTTGAGATTAGTAAAGAGCAAAAAACTTATTCCGTTAAAAAATGATAAAGTCACAATAAAAAAGGACCTTAAAGACATAGGAAAGCCTCAGAGGCCTCCCATGATGTCATTAAGGTTCTTTGTTGTTAAAGTTTATATTCTTCTTTATTCTTTTTTGTTCTCATTATTTTCCTTTTTTCTCTACCCCCATTAACACCTGGCTGATAGATTTGTAACAGATCGAAAAAAGACCTACAGTTACCGCTTTTGTAAACGCGCCTCGCATTAACTGTTTCATAACCACATCTTGATTTGCTTGCGAAAGTGTCAATGCAGTATCAAATGGGTGCCCGATAAGGCTCCCAACCGCCCCAGAAATACCCGCAGCAGCATAATCAACAGCTGAATTATCTCCGAATATAGCCTTCATCTGTGTTCCCAATGGATTGCTAATACGTAAGGAAAATAAAAAGCTGGTTTCTCTAGCAACAATAGCCATGCCTTGTTTAGGTTTTGAGCTCAGTTCTTTAACAGATTGCCCGAATGACATTCCAACTGTTCTTCCATTGAATGCGGCTAAGCACGGAGCAGAAATAGCTCCTACAAAAACTGCACCAAATAGCATTGATGTGAAGCTTCCTTTTTTTAATACATCTGCTGTAGCCCACTCAACAAATGCTTGAGTAAGCATTTGTGTGCCGACTATTCCACCAATGACTGGGGCCGCTTTGATTCCTTCAAGCAATCTTACTTTACACCCAAGTTTGGGAATATTCATCCCTCGCTGTAAGTGACTTTTTGCATTAAAGCCATAGTAAACAGGTACTATAGCCAATGATGCCGCAACCGGCGGAGTTAAATAAGGAGCCATATAGCTCCAGCCGGTGTAAAATGACGTCGGTTTGACGTATGAATTTAAATCTGATGACATAATGTCTATCCTATTTTGATTGTTTATAATTACATTGGCAAAATTGCCCACTACAATTAAGTAGCAAAAAAAAACCGCACCTCACATATGTGAGGTGCGGTTTCTCAGGTCAACCTAGTTCGCAAAAATGCTTACATAGGCCCGCACCTCATTTTAACGTGGAGTACCACAATAATTTGGAAGATATAGAGATTGAAGCAATTCGACATTTTAAAAATTCTTTTGTTGATTTTAAAATTTAAGGCCAAAAAAAAACCGCACCTCAGTTGAGGTGCGGTTATTAATAACCTGATGTTGCAAAAAAGCAAATCACACAGGCCCGCACCTACTATGAGTAGGGACAATAATAAGGCTGAATGTGAGAACTACAAAGATTTTGCAAGTCATTTTTTTTTATTAATCCATTTAAACGTGCTTATTTAAGATTTTAGCAACTAACATGATTTTTTGTCAATAGAAAAACTTTTCTTTTTTAGCACTACTTAGAAGTTGTTTATAATGTTCTACTGCTACTAGCTTTCGCTGTAGTACGTCATTCCACTCATGCTTTTTCAACTCAATCCAAATAGACCCTACTTTGAAAAGAGCATTTCTAAGAAAAATTCTTTGTTCCACAAATCAAGTGTGCGAGATTGTCGGGTACGTAGAAACGGTTGAACGTCCCTTTTGGCAACATCCCAATCTATGGTTTCGATTTTTTCTTTAAGTTTTTCTTTCACCCAATTGTAATCAATATTCAGTTCTTTCCCTTTCCAGGGACCTTGCTGAACAAGGGCATTCTGCAAGTTCAACAAGTTGAGTTCAATTTTTCTCGACATATACCAATCGAAATCAAACCAATCTCTTCCTTTAGTATATTCACGACACAAAAGGGCATGCATTTTTCCTGCGAACAAACTAGGAAGGTCCTGCACAACAATTGAAAAAGGCTCGGGAAATCTTATAATTTTCGTTTCGAATCCGGAACCCATCGGAGGATTAGTGTCGATTTCAAGTTTGATATTCACAACTTGAACATCAAATCGTGTTCTTTCATATATTAGCTTTAACACCTTGCCAAACGAGCTTTCTTTAAGAAAAGCCCTTTTTAAGTTATCCTCAACTTTTTATCGGTCTCTAACTTCTAGATGAAAACCATATCCACTAAACTCCAAATATATTTCATGAAAAAAATGACTCCACTTAAAATTCGTATCAGCTTGAAATAGCACAAAATCCATGTCCTCTGAAAACCGAGTCAAACCATGCAAGATCCTCAGGCTGGTACCACCTTGAAAGGCGGCATACTTAAAGAATTCAGCCCGACTTAAAGCGGACAGCGTAATTTCTTGAACGATCTCCTTAAACGCATTCAGCTCCTCTTCTTTTCCACTAGGTTTATATTCTTTAATCCGTTCTTCAATTACTTTTATTTCCATCCACAAGACCTCTCAGAATGTTACTTAAAAATTTCCGAACTTTGCTACTTTGATACTGTTCTGAAAGAACTTGTAGCATTGTTAAATCGCTTTCTAACATATTTTCTATCTCAATCCTCATATCTAAGTGAAGATCTTCCGGTCGATTCCAATTTCTATTATAGGCATAATAGTGATCTGCAAGAGCCTTCCAGGGGTCCGCAATAAAAAATGCCTCGTCTTCGCTTCCAACTCTCTGCACACCTAAATAATATAGGTTATCCGGGACATGTACATACTGAAAAAGGCCTAATGTAGTATCAAACTCTCGAGCTCGCTTAGAAGTTGCGCACGTCGTTGTATAAACTGCCTCAGGGATCCATTGGTGGTAGTAAAGAGCTGATTCAAAGCTGATATAACTCGGACCGTAAATTGAGTGGGCAATCCGGAAATTACTTGGCGAAATTTTTCTGAATGGTTTCCCAATTAAATAAACACCACGCCGCAATCGCACCAAGACGCCCTTTTTTAAGGCCCTATTGACTGCTGCATAGCGCCTTGGAGCGCTGTCAATCATAACCATAGTGATATCTACGTCTCTGATCACACTTAACGGCCATTCCTGAAGTAAATTCTCAAAAGACGAATCCATATATCACCATTTGAAACGTGTTAGATGCTTATGCTTTTCGTAAGTATCTAACACGTTATTATCATAAATCAAATTTCCCTGCTAGAAACTTGCGAAAATCGTAAGTTTCTAACAATCATCACGAATTTTCGTCGTTGCCTAGAGTGATTATAAATACCAATTGTAACTATCTGCAAGCTCTTTTTTTTCGACAGCAAATAATGTAACATTTCCCGATTCTCATGAGTTTTCCCAGAATCATGCTCTGTTAAAGTGATATACCCGTCACCAGCATTCCATTCTCTTTTCAAATGTGTGCCAAAGATTTTCTTTTTTGACTAAACAAAAGGTTTTTGGAGATATTGATACAAAAGATTCACTTAATAATGAAATGCTCAAAAACGCCATCTGCACAAACAAGTTTTCCAATCATTGAAAGAATTTTTCCGCTATGAAGAGATTCACCTTCATTGCCTTGGTTTTTAAATGCTGAAAGTACAAATTCAGAGAAGGTTAAAGAAGTTTTGACTTCATGAAGAAAATGATGCGAATTTACCTCGGCTAGTCCTGGCAATGGATTAACCCAACCCTCCAATTCAACAGAAGTATGGGTAATTAATTTATCAATCTTAAGATATTTACATTCTACCGGTTTTCAAAAGTTTAGATCCCATAATAAAACATTGGGAGTATGATTATTTGACTGACTTGTTGTATACCGAAGTG
>JACDDG010000190.1 GCA_013817115.1 Parachlamydiaceae bacterium
ATGCATTTTATGGTTGAAATGAAACAAACTGTTGTAGTATAATTAAGTTAATGCGAAAGTTTCGCTCGGCTAACCGAAAAATCAAATGTGATTTTTATCGGAAAGCCAAAAAATCATAAAGTCGAGATATTGCCTCCGTAGTATATACTTAGTATATACTACGCTGGATAAAGTCAAGAAACAAATTTGAGGGTAAAGATTAATTTTGTAGGTGCAATTAAAAGGCTAACAAGAAGGGAGCAAACTCGCCAAACAAAAACGTTGCTTTGTTGTAATTTATTTCAACCACAGAAATCACAGAGAACACAGAGAGAACATAAAAGGCTTTGAGAGCAGCCCCAAGAACGAAGCAAAAAGGTAGCTCATCACCCCGATCATACTTTTAACTCAATCTTTTTTTGAAAAGATTGTGCAGCTAAAAACATATAACGCGAATTTAAGTTTTATTATTTACCCGATCTGTTTTTTATGCCGTCCCTATAGGACTCACGAGGTATTTCAACAGAATTTTCTTCTTCCGAATTGCTAAATGTTAAAGCTGCTCAAGATGATGTAATCCGATTTCTTGCCGATTCATGAAAATTGAAAACTGGTTTCGCGAATACTTTTTGCAAACTGTGCATTTGCTTCAGTTTGTTAAAGGGTGGTGTGTCCACAAATGGTGCACATACTATCATAGAGGATCTAGGCTGCGTTTTGCTAATAATTTTTTTCATGTCGAATTAAGTCCTGATAATCCATAGCCCCTAGTTCAATCACCTTCTGCGCTTCTTCTCGGCCATAAGTCGCTATAATTTCAGTTTGAAAGGAACTTTTGCCAGGAGCGTCTTTGTATGTCAAAAAATAATGCCTAAGTTGTTCAATTAGACTTTGCGGACATTCATCAATGTTTGTGATGTTTCCAAAAACTAGGTCATCAACCATGACGCTAATAATTTTGTCGTCAACTTCTTCACCATCTAGTAATCGAAAACCTCCGATCGGAATGGCTCTAACGATGACATCGCCGTGAGCAATCACATTTTGTGTCAAAATACAAACGTCCAAGGGATCGCCATCTCCTATAAGGCCTGAGCGACCACTCTTATCGGCGCAATATTTTGCAACTTTTTCTCCAGCATAAGTTTGTGGAAGAAATCCGTAAAGGGAAGGGCAAATACTTGAGTATTTTTGAGGTCGATCGACCTTAAGAATTCCGGTAACTTTATCGATTTCGTATTTAACAGTATCGGTGGGGACCATTTCAACATAGCAATTGACAATTTGGGGGGATAGTTTTCCTAATTCAAGCCCATGCCATGGGTGTTGGCGAAATTTCATTAGTTCTGATTGGTCCATAGTAAATCTCCAAAAATAGCACGCTATTATTTTTCTGTGCCTAATCGAAAAGTAGATGTTAACGGCTTGATTGTCAATTAATTTTTAGGATTTTTCTGGTTAATCAATATGCTCAATGTTATTACATGAATTTTTTCAAATTATAAAACAAAAATAAATAAACGAATAAAAATATAGTTAAATTAAATTTAGTAAATAATGTTGTGAAATATAAAAACGGGCTTGGTCAATTTGTGGGCCATTTTGTAATGCATTTTCTGCGAGGAAGGTGATCCAACTTCATAAAAAATGGCCCGCGATTTGACCAAGCCCATAAAAACATTTAGTTGTGTTTAATGCATTTTTTTTGATACGTTATAGGATGAGTTGCTACAAGATTTTGAGGTAAATACAAAAACAAACGGGTAAGGAGAGAAAAGTATGAATCCAGTGATTTCACAAGCTTGTCAAAAATGGACTGTTGAAACGGCTCAGGAAGCGTTAGGACGCATTAAGCCATTTACTCGAAATCATCAGAATGCAACGATGATATCATTCATAGCGGGAATCGTTGCAGGAATTTCTTTTGTAGTCGGTAGCTCTGCTATAACTTTCACAGCTGTAGTCATTACAGGTGTTACTGCTGCATATGCCATCTATTGCAATAGAAAAATCTCTAGTATGAAGCAAGGGCTACAAGACCAAGGTCTGACAAATGAATTACAGAGTAAATTTGGATTAAGCGTTTTTGAAAATGCATTGAATGAAACAAAAAATTGGACTGTAGAGTCTTATCTCACTTTTAGCAAAAAAGTTGACACCATCTTTGAGGGCATCTGTTTTTTCCATTGGATTGGAAGGAATAGAGGTATGTATCAAACTTACCAAGATATCTCCACCAAAAAAGAATGGGACAAAATAAATGTTCATGTTTGGGAAAATTCTGTTAATGATGTCACAAAGCTTTCTTTATTGAATCTTGCTGTTAAAAATAGATTTGTTCTGTTTTTTTCTTCCTTAGATAAGAGAACGACTTCCGGTAGGTTAGAGAATAACGAATTAATTCTTCAGAAGGCCAGGGATTCAGCACTTATTTCTGCACAATTTGTTAAAAACTGCATAGAATCAACTGTTAATGCCGATCTAGATATTGAGGCAATTAACCGACAGCTAAAAGCTTTAGCGCCTAAGTTTTATGCGGATCTTGACGATCTTGAGACATGTCAGACTCTTTATCCTATTGTGCAGCTTCGCAAAAATCAAGATGACGGATTGGTCGTTGAATTAACATCAAATCACTTAGCTATTGGCGCTGAAGGAAATGTTGGAGATCTTATTGAGATTTTAAACTTAGACGGAATCGCAGCAATTGAAATCATCAATGAGGGATGGAAATTTGGAAATGGATCAAGGACGGATTTCGAGTCTAAATGGAAAAATAACATCCAGCAATATACGCAAATGTTAAAGTACCGTCCAATTGTCGACAGAACCTCTGAAGAAATTCCAAAAATTTGGGCTTAAAAATATATTCCAGGAAAAATCGCGAAGAACCATAGCTACTTCAAAGAAATTTAAGGTCTGATGTCGCTATGGTTTGTTCTTTAGATCTTATCGTGGTTATCTAAAGCTCTGCCCTTGTCCAGACTACTAACTTGCTGCACTAGAGCTCTCCACAATGAGGCTTTGAGCGATGGCTGTTGCATATATAGTGAAAGGTCCGAAAGCAAGAAAAGCTGCGTACGGCCAAGTTTATGCTTCCCTGTGGCTTCCTCATGGTAAAATTTCATGAGTTCAGGCAAAGCGTGTAAGCTATTATGGCTTGCGATAACTAATCGTAAATTTTTAGTCTTCAGCAACTGATCCCATCCTTTCTCTTCTTCAATTTTGGCCGCTGAAATCAACTTTGCCGAACCAAAACACTGATTGAGGGTAAAGCTAAGATTGGTTAGGAAAGCTTTTTCCGGAGCGTGATCACTAAACGATAGGATCACAATTTCTGCAGGTGGAGCTTTCCAACGCAGTGCTAAAGCTTTAGCTTCATTATCATCGGCAATCGTTTCAGTAAGGACTACATTTGGAAGCTTTTCCTTAAAAAATGTTCGCATTTCCGTAAAATCAGTAGGTGTAGAAGGAGGCGCGATTTCAAGCGCAATTTGTTTTTGATGCAAAACATCCTTTGGTGAAGATTTAACTTCTATAGCAAGCTCTGGCTTTTTAATTGATTCTTCTGCAGAGGCTTTGGCTGGCGTGGAGGTTTTAATTAACTTTGTCACCGGCGCCTGTTGTGCGATCTCTTGTGGCAAGGGAGCTTGTACAGGTGGGGTTAATGAATGAAGGGGAACTGAAGTCGGAACAATTGGTGTTCGCGCAGTTGTGGTAGTATTTTTTTGTTGAACGGGCAGGGTAGATTGAGGCTTAGGAAGAGTCTTTGCTGAAGCTAATTGAAGGAAATATTCGTAGTTCTGCCGATCGGTCGACATCCATTTCCCTTTAAGACCCTGTTGGCTGATGTAGAGTTGAAATGCACGAATAAGATCGGCATATTGTTGCATGCAATTCATAAAACGCTCGGAGCGGAACTAATTTTTGATTTAAGCATTGTAATAAGATCTAAAAATCCACGTTTTTTGTACGCATCAATGATAAAATGATAAGCATTTTCGGTATTAAGATTCAATGTTTTTAGTATTTTTGCCGTAAAGGCTTTCCCATAAATTGAATCGAGCTGATGTTGGCGATGCATTAAACAAAGTAAAACGTTTTCATTCGTTTTGAAATGTTTTAATGTTTTGATGATTGTATTACCCAATTTCTTTAACTGAGCAAACATGCGCGCTTCCACCTTTTGAAATCGGATAAAATCCTTATGGTCGACAAGAGGTAATTCAAGCGGAAGATGTGTTGCAAGGTCATGTAGTTCTATGCAATAAAACCAGCTTGAAGTCGCTTGTTTTCGTATAAGTGAGGCTTCCGGTATCTGTAGACTGTGATTTTTTTGAAATAGAGTACTATTGTTCTTCAAGCTTGTCAGTATGCCTAATGTGAGATCAAACGAAAAGCCATTATCGAATGGAGAGGCAATGCCGGCCAGGCTTTCGATAGCTGAGAGCAATTTTTTTTTGTGATCACTTTTGCTGTGTGATTCAAGGCTGTTTTCGAATTCATATCGCAAAGATTTAAGATCTTTAAATGCCTCTTGAGTTCGCAGAAAAGAAGCAAATATGAATTGGAATAAAACATGACAAGGGTAACTGTGGGAAGATTGCGCAGTTGTAGCCTCTAACATTGGTTTTTGCCTTTGAGTGATGGTTGTAAGAGGTCATACTAGCACAAGGAGGAAATAAATAAACCCTAAAAATTTGCGAATAAAACCCTCTGTATGAGGCTTAACTTAGATGGTAATTAGTGATTGGTTAGATTTACGCCCTGAAATGTTTTCTAAGTGGAAACGCAAATTTCAATTGAAATTTGCGTTTCCTGCAGAAATACTAATTACTTAGATTTGTTTCCGCCGCTTTTGTTTGATGAATTACCCTTGTTACCAGAGCTTTTCTTATCTGAAGATTCATTATTTTTTGTTGTTGGGTTTTTTTTGTCCATGGTTTTTCTCCTATTTAGACGGTTAATGGTCTCATCTTGAGATTTCTCACATAAGGAAATCGGAGTCAATAGAAAAATAAAAAAAAGATTGTATATATTTAAATTATTTAAAAATCTTGGAGATGAAGGAGGGGAAATGGAAGGGAGGAGTGGCATTATAGTTTATTTCGCAGAGAGGAAGGCAAGGCATGCGGGATTATCTTCATTAATGCATAAAATTTTATTCAACACAAAGGGCACAAAGGCACAGAGCCACAAAGAGTTGAAACTTGCAAGATTTAAAAAAAGATATTTAAATAAAAAACTCTTTGTCTTTGTGTTGAATAAAAATTTATGCATAATTGAAATTGATCCCACATGCCTTCCTGCCCCTTGCCTTCCTCTGCGTCTCCGCGTCTCCGCGTCTCCGCGTCTCCGCGTCTCCGCGTCTCCGCGTCTCCGCGTCTCCGCGTCTCCGCGTCTCCGCGTCTCCGCGTCTCCGCGTCTCCGCGTCTCCGCGTCTCCGCGTCTCCGCGTCTC
>JACDDG010000191.1 GCA_013817115.1 Parachlamydiaceae bacterium
AGCTTTCTCTTTGCCAAAAACCAAAATTTGAACGCTCTTCGGTATACCCTTCTTGTTTGAAGTATGTTTGTTGAAAGTCTTCACCCCTGCGAAAACAAATCATTGAGTGCGTGTCCAAACTGAGTTTTTACCTCATTCTCATCATAGCTTAAAGGCTCATCTTTTGCACTATTTCTTGAAATGATCTTTAAAGACCTTGATTCAAAAATATTGCTTTCATCAATAAATCTGGCAATCATCTTCTCCTTACCATTATGGATGAAAAACTCAAAAGGCGGTCGCCTAGCATTATATCTTGCAGAGATAGCGTACGGCCTTTGTTTTTCTCGAAAAATTGATTCGCCGTCAAAGAGCGAAGAGAATCTGTCATCCCCAAAAACATGCTCAAAAAGTGAAGGAAAGATATCAATATGTGAAGTAAAATTCGATAGCGGTGTTACCTTCTGATCTCCAAAGCGGTAGTATAAAGGCACTTGTGTCTGCATAGAACTTAAATTAGTGGCGTGGAAAATATTTCCCTCTTCATAAAACTCTTCACCATGATCTCCGGTGACGATCACCACCGCCTTTTTCCCCATAGGTTCTTGCATGAGCGTAGCGTAAAAATCACCAAAAAGAGCATCCACATAGTGAATTGCATTTCTATACCGATTTTTTATTGACTCTAAATTATTTTTAGAATGAATCAGATTTACGTAATCGATTGATTTGACCACCGGAGCAAACTGAGGCTCGTTTTCAGTTGGATAACTATAATCGAAATGAGTTGAATCTAAAAATATCACAAATAAATGCCCTTCTTCTTCGCGATATTTGTGCATATCCTGCTTAAGATGTTCAAAGCATAGCGCATCGCTTTCATAAGCTTTCATGAGTCCCTCATAGGGGAAAACTTGAAGCGTGTCAGCTAGCTTTCCATCTTTTCCTAATATATTGCGCTCCATCTCATAGAAGGAAAGGCGAGCAGAAGAATAAAAATGAGTCTGATAACCAATTTTCTTTAAAATCTGAAGGGGAATACTTCCATGCTCGTGCGAGTTCCTCCAATAGAGGGGATAACTACTATGAAAAAGAGAAAACCATGAAAGCATTGTGACATTTGAAGAAGAGAAAGCATATTCAAAAGAAATATTATCTTCGCGGAATTTAGATATGTGTGGAGAAATATTTGGCGTCAAGAAATCATGTCGCAAACTTTCGATAATAAAAAGAAAAGTGTTCGGTTTTCTTACAACCGAATGGCACGAAACGGAAGAACATTTTTTACGCATTTCTAATTCAGTTGGTGCTTTTTTCAATGAAGTAGAAAAATTTAGAATGGGATGAGACCCTATAAAAATAGTTTTTTTCCATGGCAAACTTTTTAGAAAACGGCTTTGATCTTTTCCTGTGATCCATTCACTTCCTTGATAATCAAAAGCTGATAAACCCATTGAGGCAAATAATAGGGAATATGCACATTTTCTAGAAGATGGGTGCCAGGGCTTTCTTTTGGCAATCAAATTTGTAATATTGTAGAAAAGTGCTGCAAACAAAGGAAGACTTAAAATTGCCAGGCCTGTTAAAGCCCAAGTATCCAGAGGAATATTTGCTGCACGTAACATTTCAATAAAGTTATCAAGATTTTCATCTAACATAAAATTGAAAACATACCAAACCGAAAGATCCATGAACCGTACAAGAGGGAAATCGACTATATGAACCATAAAAAGAATGAATGTCATTGTAACGAGAAATCGACTTGCCACCTTCCAAGACTGCTTTACGAGGGTGTTTGTTAAAACAAAAAGAACTCCAACTTCCAAGAAGCATTGACCCACTGCATACAGGGCATAAAATAATCGTCGATAGACAGATGCGTTTTCGATTAAAAAAATACCGTACGCATGCACTAGCGACAGGACTAAGAAAAGGACGCCGAAATAAAGATAATTGATCGACCGAGGTCGCTGGGATGCATTCATTACTTCTATCTATGCCATTAATACTAATTTGTCAACATTCTAGAATTCAAATCTCGATTGCTATTTAACCCCATTTGATTGATGATGTCGAACAACCAGCCTAAGAAGAAATTGCAAAGCTCGAAAAGGCAGACTTTTGGATCTTTTCGCATTTTGGAATTCTCTTTAAAAACAATTTAACTTGCGAGATCTTATGTTTAAACTTTCTCATAGCAAAATGGCCTTTTTTTCAGGAGCTATTTGGATGGCCATTGGGGTCTTTTTATTGCAACTTGGGCTAAACTTATTGTTTAAACCTGCTGCTGCTGGTGAATCTATTCCTTTGCTTAACCTACTTTTAGGATTTATTTCTGCAACTGAAGCGGCAATTTTAATTACAGTAGTGGCATTGTACATTGGTTTTTTAAAAGGCAAATATATTTTGACAAAAACGGCTAATCGCACACTAGATCAGATCCGTTCACTGCCTAATCCTGGTCCATTGCATCAAATATATGACAAAAAATACTATATTTTGATTGGTATCATGGTTATGCTGGGAATGTCGATTAAATACATGGGAATTCCGAATGATATTCGTGGAGCTATAGATGTGATCATTGGATCGGCTTTGATCAATGGGGCTGCATACTATTTCCGTGCAGGATTTCAAATCCAACATCAGCAAGAGAAGAGCGTACTCTGATTCGAGAGTAGTCTTAAAAGGAAGAAATACAACGATACTTCAAATAGGTGTATACCGAAGAGCGCTCAAATTTTGGATTTTTGCTTTGAGAAAACCCCGGGATATTAAGTGATCAAAAACAATCCAATATTATAAAATGGGCTCGTTTTTGATCGCTTAATCGCGGGAGCTTTCTCAAAGCAAAAATCCAAAACTGGAACGCTTTTCGGTAAAAATCTCAGCGGCATTTTTTAAGCAGAGGAGCAGAGAAAAGCAAGGGTAGACTGTAAGTTTAAAGTTAATTGAAGGGTTATATTTAAATAATATTTGAGTGAATATTGGGTTACAACTCTCCATTAACCCAGTTTACTACCCTCTTGCATTTCTCTGCCTTTGCGTCTCTGCTTTGAATATGCCACCAAATAGCTATCATATGAATCACTTAC
Organism: Parachlamydiaceae bacterium; assembly: GCA_013817115.1. Classification (GTDB taxonomy): domain Bacteria; phylum Chlamydiota; class Chlamydiia; order Chlamydiales; family Parachlamydiaceae; genus JACCRY01. Next base: position 3,075 of record JACDDG010000191.1, read on the forward strand.
CGAAACTTCCAAGAAAATACATTCAGTTTTCCCAAAATTATTCCTACAAGCAAGCCCATCATATGGGCTGTGTTAGCAATGCCGGGATTGATCGAATATTTATACACTATTTCTGTATAAAAAGATCCCAATTGCAAAAGCACTATCGATACCAAAAAGATTAGAGTGAAGTTTAGCGTTGAAGTTTGCAATAGATATCCTTCCCAAGGCGCAGCTCTTTGTCTTACCCACACAAAAGCAATCATTGCGCAAACAACTCCCGAAAAGCCCATAAAGTTAAAACCACTCATGAGATATTGACTAGTATTCGTAATTAAAGCTGCAAAAATCACAAAAAATAGATAGCGCTGCCATCCAATTCTTTGCTCGAGTTGTTTGCCCAGAATAATTAGCCAGATCATATTAAAGAACAAATGAAAATAACCTGCATGAAGAAATGCAGGTGAAATTAATCTCCATAATTGCCCTTGTTGGATCTTTTCAAACCATGGTGCATCAGCTGAAAATCGAGAAGCATAAATAGGATCAAAATAACTTAATATTCTATCATAATATCCGTTCCAATAGGAGGCATGTTGATAGTGTTGGTACAGAGTTGCAATTGCCTTAGGAAGAGGATTAAATTGAGTAATGAGCTCACTTTCAATCTTTTCGTTAATCGTATCGACAATTTCAAAAGCATGAGGATAATCAAAAAGAAGGTTTTTTTCTAGAGTTGAATATTGCAATGCTGGCAGAGGTAAAAATTCAGCCTTAGCTTTTAATGCTTCTTGATCCGGCACCGGTGCTGACATATTACTAAAAAAGAAGAGTAAGCTGCATATGACCAGTAAAGATAGCGTCACGAATCCCATTGGTTCGTTGCGCCATTCAGAACGCGATTCTAGGCCATTTTGCTTTCCTTCGGGCTTATTCAAATCTTTTTCGGTGGAAGTTTTACGGCGCTCTCGCTTTAAATGAACCTGAACTTGATCGGTTTCGAGAGGCTGAAATCGAGGATCTTCACTGTTTTCTGAAAAATTACGTGTAATTTCTAGAGCCTCTTGTAAATGTTCTTCATCCCTCACCCAGATCCTACATGTAGGAGCTCCGTATTGAGAATCTCCCCAATCGGTACTAATTGAAATCTCACATTCATTTTCAATATTTTGAGATTTTAAATAGTTAGATAACAGAATCGCCTTTCTTTGGTCTTGGAATGTGGCAATCAATCGCATGTGTTTTTATCCGTTTTTAGCAGCAGCAGTTGAGACAATTTTTTTAAGGATCTGCGAAGTGGATAGGCCAGGAATAAGATTTACAATGTGAATTCTGCCACCGCCAGCCTTTACAGTAGCTGCTTCAAGGCAGTCGAGCCCGTATTCTGCTCCGTTAATGTGCACATTTGGTCGAATCTTCTCTAAAATGGTGCAAGGATCAGTCTCTGAAAACCAGGTTACAAAACTCACAAATTCCAAAGCTGCAATAATCTGCAAGCGATATTCTAAAGGAATGATTGGGCGATCGCTGCTTTTATAGTTTCTAATTGAGTCATCAGAATTCAAGGCAACGATCAATACATCTGCTAATTGCGAGGCCTCGTAAATAATCTGAAGATGCCCGGCATGCATCAAATCAAACGATCCATTCAATGTTGCAATCGTTTTGCCTTCATTTTTTAACTGAGTGGATTTAATTGCAATTTGTTCGGGCGGAATTGTTTTTAACAAATATTCTTCAGACCATAGTTTTAACATGGTTTCCAGCTCCTAACAGCTATGGGCAGTGAGTGCAATCATGAGAACTGAAATATCGGCTGGGGAAACTCCGGAAATACGTGCTGCTTGACCTAAATTTTCAGGATTGACCTGACTTAATTTTTGTCTAGCCTCATTCCGCAAACCAAGAATTAGAGAATAGTCAAATCCACGTGGAACTTTGATATTTTCGCTGTGAGATAAACGATGCACTTCTGATTTTTCGCGTTGGATGTAGCCGGCAAATTTTAGATTAAGTTCAATTTGACAATTGATCTCTTTTCCATGATCGAAAACAGCTTCAGGGAAGTCTATTAGCAAAGTCTGGTAGTCGATTTCAGGACGACAAAGTAATTGAGCGAGCGTAACACCCTTACCGTTGATTTGCTTCCAAATAGTCTGTAAACGAGCACACTCTTGCTCGATCATCTGTTGCTTATGTGTAAGCTTAGCATACCGTTTTTCGTCGATCAAGCCCAGCTCATAACCATATTTGCGAAGACGGAGGTCAGCATTATCTTGACGCAGCAAAAGACGATGCTCTGCACGACTGGTAAACATCCGGTAAGGCTCTGTCAGACCTTTAGTCACAAGATCATCGATCATCACTCCTATGT
>JACDDG010000192.1 GCA_013817115.1 Parachlamydiaceae bacterium
GGTTAATACCTAGTCGCAGATCGCAGCATCTTGGTATCATTTGAAATCCTGCGCCACGCATAGGGATCATGTGGTCTGAGCCTAGGCATTATTATAATATTGGGTCGTTTTTCATCGCTCAATCGCGGGGCTTCCTCAAAGCCAAAAATCCAAAATTTAACGCACTTCGGTATAAGGCTCTTGCCAAAAAATACCCTCACCAAGATTGTCATGTAGCTATTTATTTACAAAATATCCCTACTGGAGATTTCTGAAAATCTCCAGTTCTGGACATTTGCAAGATACACTTTTTCCTGATATCTCTTTCTTATCAAAAAACTGAGTGATGCAACTATTTCACTCACGAATATTCTAAATTTGCTTATGGAATCAAATAAGATTAAACATTTGCACTAAAATGTGTAGCATTTTGAGTATTTCAAGACATATCAAGTCGTTAGCCTTTTTTAAGGCAATATGATACAATGAAAAGATGTGACAAAAGCTAAGGAAAATATGGAACTGCCCGAAATTTTAAAACCTTTTGAAATAGAAGCTAAAGATTGCCTTGCAAAGGGGTTGATTGGCGAAATCGAATTTTCTAGCACGACTTATCAGGTGCAAGTTAAAGACGATAGTTCCGATCAGGAAATTTGGACTTTTTTGCAACTTAGCCCCGAAGGGGAGTTAAGTGACTATTTTTGTGATGCCGAAGAGGGGGAAGAATTAGCCCCCTGTGTTCATATTTGTGCCGCTTACCTACGCATTTTCAATGGTCACGAGCAATCCCTTGATCGTCGTTTTGAGCGCTCTCTTTGGAATGAAATGGGACGCCTTTATGCCGATCGCTTAGGTGATGATCCAAAAGTATTAAAAAAAGAAGGGAATGGGTCTTATTCTTGCCACTCTGTCGGAGGAAAACTCCTTTTTGAAGCCAAGGCTAAAGATGCCAAAACGGTAGCTTTACTCAAATTCCTCTTTGAAAGGCGACGCTCTGACACTGAAGAAACTTCTTTAAAATTTTCAAATCTTTCACAAGAAGAGCTAAAGCTCTGGCGTGAGGGGCATCCTAGTGCCCATTTGAAATATGAGCTCTCTTTTTGGAATGATTTGGCGAAGCATTTGATGCTTTTGCAAGACTCCGGTGAATCTTACCGTATCAGCTATGAATATTCTAAAAAGGGAATACCAAATGAGCTAGTCATTTCTTTTAAAGAAATGGATCTCAAATTCTATATGTCAGAAGCTAACCTTGCAACTATCATCCCCACCTTAGCGACCGTTAGAAGCCTCCTTAAAGTCTATGATGCTCCAGAAGAAGAAATTAAGAAAATTATTTATGATAAGCGAAAAGGATGCTTTCTCGTTGAGGGATCTTTTAGGGCCGACGATTCCCCGCTTCATGACCAAAGAAGGCAACGAAAAAATGATGGCATCTCTCTCGATCGATGGGTATTTGTCCCCTTAGACGGTTTTTATGCAAAAGATCCGCACTGGTTGCTGTCAAAAAAACAAATAAAGGAAGATGAAATTGCTGAAACTTTGACTCAGAATTTTTCATTAATGAACAAGCTTGTTGAAGGAACAGCTCTTCACGAAGATCCTATTGAGGTTTCTTACACTTTAGCCTTTGATAGCGAGTGGAATTTACACCTTACTTGTTATCTTTTTTCACCGGGAGATCTAAGTTTTCCCGATTCACGTTTTTTTGGTTCATGGGCTTACATTGACGATGATGGATTCTACCCCTTAGAAGAAGTGCTTTTCCTTCATGTAGAAACTATCATTAGTTTTGACGATATTTCTGATTTTATCACCAAAAATAAAGCTTGGTTGAATGGTCAGGAAGGCTTCCATGTCCATCCCGCCAGCATTGAATCTCAGCTTCTTTATGAAGTAACTGAAGAAGGGCGGTTAAGCTTTTTTGGACAACTCGACGTCAAAGATAATGTTGGAGATAGTCAAGATTTTGGTTCATGGGTCTATTTGGCCGGTAGGGGGTTTTATTCCAAGGAGAGCTCTTCAGGAACTCATTTACGCGCAGGGATGTCTTTCCTTCGGAATCAAATTCCTCTTTTCATAAAAGTAAATCGCGAAGAACTTTTGGTTGTCCACGGCTTCTTTAGCAACGCTTCACCGATTATGAAGATTCAGGTGGATGTCCAATTGGATAAAGGGAGCAAGATTGTGGTAAATCCCGCTTATGGATTAAAGCCGGAATATCAGGGTCGAGAAGTTCAATTTTTTGATGATTTCACCTACGTGCCAAACGAAGGATTTCATGAGATGCCAATAGGTTTGCATCTGCCTGACCGTTTTAGTCACCATGTCGAAATCGAATTTGATCAGATTGAATCGTTTCTTACCCAAGAAGTTCATAATCTTCAGCCATATATTAAATCAATCGATTCAAGGCTTGTTAAGCCCATTAGCTTAGAGCTTGTTGCCACTGATTTAGAAAAGCAAGTTGAGCAAGGAAGTGCTTTAAAATATCTAGTAAAGCTCAAATATCAAAGCGAGATTGGCAGTGTCGATGTCGTCGATTTGTGGACCGGTATGAGAAAGAAAAAGAAATTTATCTTTTCTACTGCCGGATTAATTAATATCCGCGATAAACGTTTTGATTGGCTGCGTTGGCTGCATAAAAGCCAAGTTGATACTCAAAAGCACGTAATAAAGCTCTCGACAATTGAGCTAATGCGATTGTATGCAATTGATGAAATTACGATCAAAGATGTGAAAACCGAAAAGCAAAAGAACTCACATATACTTTTACAAGCCTTAGTTGATCTAAAACCACCTGAAGATCCTAACCTTGCAGGTCTTGTCAGTACACTTCGCCCCTATCAAAAACTTGGGGTTAACTGGTTATGGTTTTTGTATCACCATGGCCTTTCTGGCTTACTTTGTGATGACATGGGGCTTGGAAAGACTCACCAGACGATGGCTTTAATTGCGGCGCTATTTAACGCTAAGCCGGAACAAGAGAGGGTGGGTCCATTACATATTCTAGTGGTTTGTCCTACATCCGTAATTTATCACTGGCAAGAAAAATTGGCAGCGCATTTGCCGCATCTTCGCGTTCATACGTTCTATGGGGCAACTCGTACTCTTCAAGGTTTTCATGAAGATTATGACATTTTGCTTACCTCTTATGGCATTTCAAGAATTGATAGTGAACACCTAGCTAAAATTCCTTTTGAATTAGCTGTGTTTGACGAAGTGCAACTAGCTAAAAATCACAATAGCCGGCTGTACGCGACATTAGTCGGAATTAATGCTAAAATGCGCATTGGATTGACCGGAACGCCCATTGAAAATCATTTACGCGAGCTAAAGGCCTTATTTGATATCGTTTTACCGCTTTATATGCCGAGTGAATCAGATTACCGAGATTACTTTATTAGACCTATTGAAAAAGAAGTTGACACTGGCCGTAAAAAGCTTTTGTCTCGAATGATCAAACCTTTCGTCATGCGTCGTAGAAAAGAAGAAGTTCTACATGATTTACCGGCTAAAATCGAAGAAGTCTCGCATTGCGATTTATCTCCAATGCAAGCTCGACTTTATAACGAGGTCTTAAGAAGTGGAAGAGCTCGACTATTAGAAGATCTGCAAGATGACAGCAAGCAATTGTCATACGTTCATATCTTCTCTTTGCTTTCCGGTTTAAAACAAATTTGCGATCATCCAGCAGTTTATTTGAAAGCTCCGGATAAATATAAGAACTACACTTCAGGGAAATGGGATCTTTTTGTTGAACTCTTAAGTGAAGCAAGGGAAAGTCAGCAAAAAATTGTTGTGTATTCGCAGTACTTGATGATGCTCGACATTATTGAAGCCTATTTGGCTGAAATGGGAGTCGGATTTGCAGCTATTAGAGGCTCGACATCAAATCGCGCTGAACAACTACGTCGCTTTAAGCATGATCCTTCATGCGAAGTTTTTGTCGCTTCGTTACAAGCAGCAGGGCTGGGAATTGATTTAACGTCTGCTTCGGTCGTCATCCATTATGACCGCTGGTGGAATGCTGCGCGTGAAAATCAAGCTACAGACCGAGTGCATCGTATAGGTCAAAAGCGTGGGGTGCAAGTTTTTAAATTAGTCACCAAAGATAGTTTTGAAGAGCGTATTGATGCGTTAATTACTAAGAAAGGGAAGCTAATGGAAGAGGTCGTCGGAATTGATGATCATGAGATTATTAAAAGCTTCACACGTCAAGAGCTTATGGAATTCCTGCAGGAAAGCAAGGCTTGGATTGATTAGACTATTTTTCACATGGGGTTAATTTAAAATGCAAAAGATTTTTTTGCTAGCTGGGGCATTTCTGGCTTTCACAGGTGTCGCGGCAGGTGCTTTTGGGGCACATGCTCTTAAGCAAAAGCTACAAATCGATATGTTGAATGCTTTTGAAGTGGGAGTGAGATATCAGATGTACCATGCGTTGGCGCTTATTGCTTTGGGAATTCTGTATAGCAATAGCAACTACAGTAATTCCTTGATGTCAGCTTCCGGTTGGAGTTTTATCGCCGGTACTTTTATTTTCTCTGGAAGCCTTTACATACTAGCCCTAAGTGGAATTCGCCTGTGGGGTGCAGTGACGCCAATTGGAGGAGTTTTCTTGCTAATAGGCTGGCTGCTTTTTGCTATTGGGGTGTATAAATAAGAATGTAGAACGTAGCAAAAATTGTAGCTCACCATTCCTATTCCGCTGTTGAGTTTTAGCGTAGCTTACATATATCTTTAAGCACGATCGAGATGCTTGCGCTGTAGAACGCAGCAAATGTTGCTCATCATTCCGTGTTGAGTTGCAATTTAGCTGACATAAACTTTCGATTTCTCAACTGCCGGACTTTGAAATTAAAAAATTGCGAACAGTTTAATCGACATGATGTAGTGAGCTGATTTTATTTGCTCGAAAGTGGTTAAATGCATATCCTTTTTGAAGAAAGGTTTAGAGCATTGATGTGTCAAAGAATAAATTCAGTGCTTTTTTAAATTATTCCAAAGACAACTAAAACTTTTAAATGAGGGAAATATGAACGCACTGAATGCACCAATCCAATTATCTCAAATGCCGAAAAAAATAAACGATGCGTTTGTTGATCTCGTAAATGAGGCTTGGGATACAGATAGTAAAGGAGCGATAACATGGAATTTATCGTGCAGTATTGAAGTAGAGGGGAACATGGTTGATCTTCGTGTCAAAATGGAGGTTAATCGTTTTCCAGATATTTCCTACAAAGCTGAAGTAATAATTGAGCCATCGATGAGACGAGTTTCAGAGGCAATCAAAAGTGTTTTTGCACCTTCACCGAATGAAACAACTCGAATTGCAGAAATAAAAGCTAATTTCGAGTTATCTATCAATCCTGTGAGAATTAAAGTCTGAGATTTTTCTCAATATAGATCCTTCTTGAGCAAAAATCTTGGAG
>JACDDG010000193.1 GCA_013817115.1 Parachlamydiaceae bacterium
TTCCAGCTCGGCGTCATCCCCAGCGAAAGCTTTCCGAATTGTTTCCTTGAGCCCCATCAATTCTGCATGTACATCTTTGGGTAACAGTTTTAATTCAGGACACTCATAAATATTTGATTCATTCAACTGACCTTGGATCTCTATAAATTCATCGAAAGCCAAATGTATATTTGCATCTAACTCGTGCAAAGAGAAATTGGTGTTGCATTGGACAAGGAGCCTTTCGAAGCGCATTGCTATTTGATCGGTGCGTTATAAAAGAGAAAAGATATTTTCTGGAAGCTCAGATCTTTTCGACAAACTTGAGATCGTCTGACGAATAGATAAAAAATTGTGGCTAGAAGGGGGAGATTTAATTTCGTTCAAGAGGGTTGCTTCTGCAAGGCTATTCATTATATATTCATCTTTATTCTTTGCTTGCTCCGGCAAGCCGGCTTCAAAAATGGGCGAATAAAAAAAATCTGTTTTATTTTGGAGATTAAATTGATTGTTCATGATGAGTCCTGTTTGTTTGTTTTATGGTTCATCGGAAATCATAGGGCGCATTTTTAATTTATCAAATTAGTTCGGATTTCTGTGTATGGAGATGGTAAAGTCTTAACTTAAAATACTCCATATCCCTATAACCATATGCTTGCCTCTTAAGTGTTTCGATTTTATTGTTGACGCCTTCGGTAGCTGCGTTTGTGATTAAATGACGGTAATAGTTTGTGAGTCCCTTATGATGATGAAGTAGAGTCCTCGCGCATTTAACCATTTGCGGTATACTGGACTCAATTCCACCGCAGTATATCCATTTTAGCAGGAAAATTATAAATGCAATACTTGCTTCAAAAATATAAAGTATTGCGAATGGGTGGATCGTTCAAATTTTTACTTTTGTTTGCATAATATTTCTGTGAACTTTAAAAAAGGCATCACCATAAATTAAAAATAATTTCCGAAATAGCTAGTAAGTATTTTAATATTAATCATATAATTAAATTAGATTAGCATAACAAGAGTAATAATTTTATTAAAGGAGGATTGCTATGATAAACCCTCGGAATCCAATTTTTCGGACAAGTGATTTTATCAGAAATAAACACACATATGCTATTACTAAAACCGGTAAACCCGGCGAAACAATAAAAATCGATTCCGAAATAAAAATAAGGCCAAAATCTCTCTCCAGTGACACATCAAAAAAAGAAATCAACTTTACCGCACATCAGCCTCTTTCAGATAAAAAAAATATTACAAGTAGCTTTCATCGAACAATCAATAGAGAACAAATAGAAGAGCGTCGGAGTGTAATGTCAGCCATTGGAGAAAAACTACCGATGGTGCAAGAACTTAGAACCGAACTTAATAAAAATGGCTCAGCAATAGTATCCGGATCTTCGGGATCAGGAAAGTCAGAACAAATCAGTATAGCGCTAGGACCAAATCACACCTTATTCGATCTACGTCATGAATTTTTAGAAGATTATCTTAATAAAAACCAAGTCCCTAAAGAAGACAGACAGGAAGTTGGGATGCAGTATTATTCTTCGAAAATGAAAAAACAAGAAAGAAAATTTATAGAAGAAAACAAGCAACCAATTATTGAGAAGTTGCTAGAAGATAAAAATCATACCATTGTTCTTGATGAAATAGACCTCGCTGCAATGCCATTGCTTTCAGAAGATGAACTTGCTTCTTGTCTTACTACATTGGAAATAGCTGAAGAACTTAAAAAGAACGGGAAAAAAGTGGTGTTAATTTTACACAATTCCGGTATGCAATCCTCTGAAGTAAAAGAAAGCCTGCAGAATAAGGAATTATTAAGACCAAATGCTCAAGTGATTCAAACACGCTATTTGGATGAAACCACTCAAAGAATTATCTTAAATTCTCTTAATCTTGGAGAGTATGAAATCAATAGACTTACCCAAATCTCTAGCGGGAATCCGGCAACGTATCTTGGTTTTTTAAAAGAATGTGCAAAAAATGCTATTGGTGAGTCTGGTGAAACGACAGAGAGTCCCAAATTTGAGGAATTAATAAGAGAATCCTATCAACGGACAGATTCAAATTGGTATTGGACCAAGCAACTTGAAAGTAAGGAAACTGTGCAACTATTGACAAAGTTGGCTTCCGGGGACATCTCGCTCGATGATGAGGAGGTCCAATATAATAAAGGATATCTTTTGACGACAGGAATGGTAGGAGAGGTTAATGGAAAATTAATCATGTCCCAGATTTCTAAAGACACTATTATAGACGAACAAAGAAATGAACAGATGATGAAAATGTTTGCAGGCAAATATATTGAAATCCAAAATGAAAAAGACATACAAACACATTTAAGCAAAGCTCCTCAGTCTATTCAAGATGCCGCAAGACATGCCTTGAATTATTCCTCCGGTTGTTATCTCACTGACGAGTTAGGAGGAATTCCCGTTATTATCCCCAAAACAGCCGCAGCGTTAAATGAATTTTGGATGTATAACAAAAAAATTGTTTCAGATACTCTCGAATTAAACAACCTTCCAATGGAGCATTCTAATATTGATCATTTGACATGGGCAAACTCAGCGACGACTCCAAAAGAATTAGTGCGTGACGCTCATGAGGTCGGAGGTTATTTTTTTGACTTCCTCAACAAAGCTTGTAGCCAAACAGACGCAACACTTCATACTGGAGAAAGTCATAAATTTTTAGTAAAATCAGAAAAAAGCATTCAACAAAAGGCAAATAAACTTGCAACTTTAGGCGCAAATCCTACTAAAGTGATTCAGAAAATCAATGACCCAATACGTGCTACAGTTATTTGTAACACTATGACCGATCTAAAAAACACAATACTACGATTTAATATAGCAGCAAAGCAATCATTGATAAAAGTTGTGTATTCAAATAAATGGGATTTAAACTATACAAATGGATATGTCGGAGTGCATGCCAATTTTCTAATCAGCTATTCAACGGATGGTATACAAAAGAAAGTCAGAGGAGAGGTCCAGTTTCATCTTAGCCATATTACTGACGGATCCGCGACCTCGCCTGATGCCATTGCACATATTTTATATGAAGAAGGAAGATTAGAAGAGAATCCGGAAGTAACTCTCCTACGAGAACTAAGCATGAAAAATATTTTTTCATCCGGAATAAAGAACGTAACTCGTAACAGAGACTAAAAAGGAGTGCTTGTATGGAAAAAAAAGAAGATTGGAAATATATAGTTACACCAGCATTTATTGCCCGTTTTGTACCTGGTAAATTAGAAATTCGTAGGTTGGATGATGATCTTTGGGAAGTTAGTCATGATCTTGCTCTGCATGAACTAGTGACAAAAGACGGGACAATTGTCTCAGAAAAATTCGCACTAGAAGCTCATGAAACTTTTAAAGAGTCACTCCTTTAATGATTTAGTTTTATAAGAGCTCAATAAAGCGATGATCGACAAAATTAGAGGATTTGAGTGCCGAATGCACATGAGCTGAACAGGTTTAGGTTTCCATAGCATTAAACTTCGTGGAGGATTTTTCAAGCTTTCTAGGGAAACATGGGTAGTTTTTTCAGCCTCATCCCTATTAATTGGATAACCATCTTTAGAAATCATTCTTCCAATTGTGTTGTCCTTAACTGGATTCCACTGATTAGTAACAGCATCTTTACATTCATAGGCTCCATTACCTAACGTTCTAAAACAAATGTCTAGAGCTTTAAAATATCTAAAATTATTCATGTTAACCCAAGTTATTGTTCTATTGAAATCGACTTTGTTTACAGTTTATTGTATGCCAAACCAAAATTTAAGTCAATGTTATGATCATTCCAAGCTCAGACCACATGAACCCTATGAGTGGCGCAGGATCCAATTGATATACCAGAGCGTTCCAATTTTGGTTTTTTGGCAAGAGAAAACTCCCGTGATTAACGATCAAATACTGCTTTACAGTACTTAGTCTTTCTTTTTTTTATTAAATCAAGTACTCTCATAAATTATTGGAAACGGCTGAAATTTGGAGGATTTTCTATGTTATATAAACTCAATGCTGGAGACAGAATGCCTTATTTTTCTTGTCTTGATCAAGATGGTAAGAAAATCGACTCCTCAGAACTTCTTGGAGCCCCTTTGGTACTTTATTTTTATTCCAGAGATAATACTTCGGGCTGTACAGTTCAGGCTTGTTCCTTTAGAGACAGCTTGCCTCTTTTGGAAGAAATTCATTGCAGAGTGATTGGCATCAGTCCTGATAATGCCGCATCTCATAAATCGTTTATTGAAGAACATGATTTGAATTTTCCTCTATTATGTGACGAAAATATGGAAATTTGTAAAAAATTTGATGTGATCCATCCCAAAGGTGAAAAAAAAGAGATTAAAGTTGAGCGAAGTACTTTCTTAATTGATCGGGAAGGCATTATTCGCTGGATTGAGCGTCCTGTGAATGTCGTTGGCCATGTGGAAAGAGTTTTAGAAAACCTTACAGTTTATTCCTAAATTATTGGATGTTTTTTTTGATTAGCGTAACCATTTTAACGAAAAATAGCCAAAAATATCTCTGGGAGCTGCTAAATGCCCTTAAAGGTTTCTCGGAAGTACTCCTTTTTGATAATGGATCTACCGATGAAACGTTGAATATAGCTGCAAACTTTGAAAATGTTTCAATCCATAAAGGCGTGTTTGACGGGTTTGGCCCAACTCATAATAAAGCTTCAAATTTGGCAAAATTCGACTGGATTTTGTCTATTGATAGTGATGAAGTTGTGTCTGAAGAGATGGCTAATGAAATTTTTAAATTGAAATTTGATCCGGAATGCGTCTACAATTTCCCTCGTCATAATTATTTTAATGGTAAATTCATCAAATGGTGCGGATGGTATCCTGACCGACAAACTAGACTTTATAATCGAACAAAAACTCGATTTTCCGATGCTCAAGTGCACGAAGCTGTGATTGTGGAAGGAATGAATACTGTGCCCTTGAAAGGGCCCATAATACACTATTCCTATGAATGTGTTAGTGATTTTTTATCAAAAATGCAGTCATACTCAGCATTATTTGCAAAACAAAATGCCGGTAAACGCCGCTCTTCCCCTCTAAAGGCAATCTTCCATGGTTTCTTTTCTTTCTTTAAAAGCTATATTTTAAAAAGAGGGTTCTTAGGAGGGTACGAAGGGTTTCTTATTTCATCTTACAATGGTCATACAGCTTTTTACAAGTATTTAAAGCTTTATGAAGCCAATCAAAAAATTAGACGCTCTCAGTGATATACCGAAGTGCGTTTAAATTTTGGATTTTTGGCTTTGAAAGAGCCCCGCGATTGCGCGATCAAAAAAAACGACCCAATATTATACCGAAGTGTCCAAATTTTGGATTTTGGCAAAGAGAAAGCTCCCGCGATTAAGCGATCAAAAAAGACCCCATAATAT
>JACDDG010000194.1 GCA_013817115.1 Parachlamydiaceae bacterium
CGATCGAAAATGACTCAATATTATAATATGGGGTCATTTTCGATCGCTTAATCGCGGGAGCTTTCTCCAAAAACCAAAATTTGAACGCTCTTTGGTATACAATCACTGACGTCGGGTTAACCACAAAGGGGGAGTATGAACATTTCAGTGGCACAGGCATTTCGGTCTATGATGCAAGTTATGCAAATTATTACTTTTAGATTGTTCGTCATTGTCTGGCTCGTTCAGGCCTCATTAATAGCTTCAAGCATCGAAACATTTTATGGAGCGATTGAAATTGAGGAGCCTGTCCTATTAGAGTTAATTGAAAGTCCCGCTTTTCAACGATTAAAACATATCCATCAGTATGGAGTTATGTGTTATACCCTCCATATAGATGAGGATTATACTCGCTATGACCACTCGCTAGGAGTTTTAGCTATCTTAAGAGCTAATAATGCTTCTTTAGACGAGCAAGTTGCGGGGATATTGCATGATGTTTCTCATACGGTTTTTTCACATGTAGGCGACTGGATATTTGATGTGCTAAATAGTGAAAAGGATTACCAAAATAGCATTCACGCTCAATTTTTAATCAGATCAGGGTTAGAACAAATTCTTAATAAACATCATTTCACAGTTGATCAGATTCTTCCTTTGGAAGAGCTATTTCCTATGCTCGAGCAAAAATGTCCTGATTTGTGTGCAGATAGAATCGATTACAATATTCAAGGGGCCTTTTACAGGGGATACATCACCCTTAACGAGGCGATGGAAATGTTTGCAGATCTTAAATTTGAGAAGGGTAGGTGGTTTAGCACTCGAGTTGATTTAATGGAGAAGATTGGGCGTTCATCTTTAATTTTAACTCAGACCTGTTGGGGAGGAGCCACTAATCATCTTCTTTCAAGTTGGTTAGCGGAGGCTATTCTTCGAGCAGTTGAGTTAGGAGAATTATCGGTTGATGACATTAACTTCGGAACGGATCAAAATGTTTGGGATCGTCTTGTTAAAAGCGGTGATTATTTGATTAAAAGAAAGATGGAGATGCTTCTTCATGTAGAAGATTATTTCTCAGAAACTGATCCATCAGAGTCGGATATGATCGTTAAATCAAAGTTTCGAGGAATAGATCCGTGGATATTGTTTGAAGGGAAAAAACAACGTCTTACTACCTGCAGCCCTATTTATGGAAAAGATTTCGCAAAAGTTAAAGATTTAGTGGAGTTGGGAGTAGCAATCCAGCTAAATGAAGCTGGTGAAGTTGGCCATAAGATTTGCAAATAAAGGGTTGCCTGATTATAAGGTAGATAAGGAACATTTATTTATTTTGGAGTATATATGACAGAAGATTTCAATCCTAAATTTATGATACGCGCAATTGAACTGAGCAGACGAGCATCTATCGAGGAGAAAACTGGTGGAGTATTTGGGTGCGTCGTTGTTAAAGACGGCAAAATTATCGGAGAAGGCTATAACCAAGTGTTAAAAAACAATGATCCAACCTGGCATGCTGAAATGCAGGCTATAAAAGAAGCTTGTAAAAGCATCGGATCACCCCACCTAGAAGGCTGCATACTTTACACAAGTGCCGAGTGTTGCCCGATGTGCTTAACAGCGGCCTATTGGGCGCATGTCGACCACATCTATTATGCTGCGACAACCGGAGATGCATTAGAGTATGGAAATTTCGATGACATTGATTTCTTAGAGGAAATTCGCAAAGACCCCAAGGACCGGCGCATATCTGCCGTTGGGCGTATGCGTTCTGAGGCGGTAGAGGTTTGGAAAGAGTTTGCAGCCATGGAGAATAAGGCCCATTATTAAACCAAAAACCAATTCGAAAGGCTCTTCGGTATATCTTCGAGCCGCGATCGAGATCTATAATTCTATTTGTTAAAATAAATTTTCTTGCCTCAAATTATAACTTTATATATTCCTTGTATCAAAGTTGAAAAAACATCAGGAGAGGATTTTATGAGAAAATTTTTGTTTATTTGCAGCATGTTTATTGCTACACAAGCTTTTGCTACCGAAATGGCGAATCCATATGAGATTAAAGGCCGTAAGATCAACTCTTGCAATTCTGCTGGTCCGACATGTCCTCAGGATAGACAAGGTCCAAAGGGGGAAAGGGGACATCGTGGAGAGCATGGCAGAAGAGGTGCGAAAGGTGCGATGGGTTCGAGGGGTGCGACAGGTTTGAGGGGTGCGACGGGTTCGAGGGGTGCGACAGGCGCAACTGGTATCACGGGTGCGACAGGCGCAAGAGGTGCTACGGGTACGACAGGCGCAAGAGGTGCTACGGGTACGACAGGCGCAACAGGTTCGAGGGGTGCGACAGGTGATTCGGCAACTGCTACCATCCCTTTTGCTTCAGGTACACCAGTCACATTAATTAGTGCATCTCCTACTGGGGGTATTGAAACACAAGCTATGTTAGGCTTTGGCGTTAATTTCCCTGTTAATGGTGAACCCGGTGACATAGTAATAACTGAACAAAGTGGAGATACATCGTTCACAATTTCGCGCGCCGGTACGATCGTCTCTATATCAGCTACATTTAATAATTTGAGCTCCTTCGAAATTCCAACAGGTATCGTAACTGTTCAAGCTAATGTGTACGTTGCGCCGTCAGGAAGTAATCTATTTATTTTTCAAGATGAAGTAGATTTGACTCCCACACTTTCAGGAGGACCCATTACAGTAGGCCTTCTTTTGCAAGGCACTAAGGCTTTAAGTATACCTGTAAACAACCAAGATCGTGTTTTAGTTGTTTTTTCAGCAACAAATAGCCTCGGTGTAGTCACTGGAATAGAAGGTTTTGCAAACGCAGGGCTCACAATACAATAAAAGTTCTCTGTACGTTATAGCTATAGTACAACAAGTCAAAAATTGACTTGTTGTACTATAGCTAAGCTTAACGGACTAACCATTAAGGTTCCGACCCATATAATAAGCTGCAAGCTCAGCTGAAACAGCAACAGCTGTCCAAGGCAAACTAGCTAAATTCGGTGATTTGAAGAGTGTAATATCGTCTTCTAAAAGGCGGCTTAAACGACAGAAAATATCTGTTTCTTGTGGATCTAGGCTTAGCTCATGCTGGAATTCCCAAAGTTGCAAGTAAAGAGCTATTTGCAATTTTTTTGCAAATAAACCAAGAACTGGCGGAGGATTACGCATAATTTCCGAATTTTGCTGTAAAATGAGCTGTTGCACAGGTAAGGATAACAAACCACTCATGGCCAAACTGTACTCCAAAGTAGATTTCTCTGCTTCATCGTCTATTGCGTTATATTCCTGTAACCATTTCAACCGATTGCTTTTCATTTCATTGTCTAAGAATTTTTGAGCAACATCCAGATTATCAATTTCTCCCCGAATCCATGCTTTCTCTAGTTCAGTATGCGGAAGTGTAATTAATTTATGCAACATTTGATAATGAGTCTCTGAAAGAAAATCATAAGGAGTGTTATGATGAATCAACATATCAAAAAAAGTCTCAATACATTCTTTTGTATGATCTAACTCACCCTCATGGGGCACACCTAGAGGTTCAGCTGACGCTTCTGCGATGGCTAAAGCAAGATTTTTATGGTAAGAAATAAATTCATTTTTATGCTCTTCAAAAGCCTGTCTTTTTTTGCGTAAAAACATACCAGCTCTTTCTACTAAAGAACCTTTTGGCAACAAAGCTTGGGCAATTTGCCCCTTATTTTGAAAAAGATCCGGGAAATGCTTCAATCGCTCTGGACGATGCAAATATTTAGGAATTAATATTTCAGGGAGAGCCCAGCCATGATGTTGTGAAGGATGTGGGAAGCCTGTTTGGGTCGATTTATTCGAGAAGTTTTCAGACTGAAAAATACTGAAATTGAGAGTTCTTTTATCCATTTGGAAACTTGCGGAAACTTCAACCAATTGACCGGGAAGAGGTACAAGTCTCTGGGAAATTGTCATTCGCTGTGCTTCCTTGTCCAAAGAAATATCCGTGGGTGTTTTTAATACCAGGCTGCGTGCTTCTACTTTGGAAAAGAGTTTATTTTCAAGTAAGGCGATCATTTTCATGTAATAGAGTTCCAGCGTTTGTCGTTGAACTTGAAAAGCAGGAATTACCAATTCGCGTAAGTGGGAAATTTTTTCAGCCGCACCGCCTATCGATTCGTTATCGAGGGTGCAATAATTTTTTTTGGAGCCGACATTATTTGGGATATGTTGCGGGAAGTCGATCTGCAAATAAGCTTTTTGAGGAAGGTCGATCTTAACGAGACGTTTGCCAATGAGCAAGCCACTTTTTTCGTAAATGAAGCAAACAATTTTTTGTTGCCATGAAGGAGGTTGATTAGCAGCGTCATCGAGAGCATGATTATAACGTTCGATTGCCCCCTTTGCGTAGGCCGCAAATTTCTTTTGTTCAGGTGTACCTTCTTCCATTACTTGAATAAGAGGGAAATAACTCTTTATGACGTCGCTGCTATGAAGAATTTCATCAAGTACAGCAGATTTTTTTTCTGATTGAGGAGAAATGATATTTTGGTATGCCAGTCCAATTCTTTTTTTTAGAGGTGCAGTAGGAAGAGCAATTAATTTTCCTTCTAGAACATCCAAATGAGAAAGATTGGGGACGAGTTCTTTCTCAATTTGTCGGACAAATATTTCTAAATTTTCTAGAGCCTGTTTTAAATTCGAATTTGGTTCATCAGGATTAGTAATTTTCATCGCAAAACTCAAAGTTTGGGACGGGTTTGCCACAAGCAGCTTGGACTCGTATCTTTGTACCTTCAATGATTTCAAGAGCTTGCCCTTGGGCGAGCACATCATCCATCTCGATTAATTCTCCACGGCGCAAATGTTCAAAAGCTCGCGATTCGGGGGGGTGTTCCTTAAGATGAGTACTTAAATTCTTTTTACCACCTGTACCACATAGATAAAAGCGTTTTCCTTGATAGCTCTCGATGGGAGGGCTAATAACTCTGTAAAGCCCATTGTATCCAGGCTCATCTTCCGAATCTTCGGAACCACTCATACGAGCAATTTCTTCCTCTTCCTCAAGGGGAGAATCTCGACCAACGTAAACGGGATAGATTTTTTCTGTTCTTTCGAGTAATTGGAGTTTGGAGGCTTTTGGGCTGCGAACCAAAAGATAGGTCATTTTTAATGAACCGAGCTTGATATCTAAGGCTCTTTGCACTTCTTTAATGAAGAATGGCTTAGCCATTTCGCGCTGAGCATAGCACGGGCTATTTGGCGTTTTTAACGCGGGGCAAGATCCATGCCAGATGCAAGGCGCTTGAATTGTAATCCCATGGGCTACTATTTTATTTCTTAAGTTTAGAAGGCGTCTGTTGTCATCTGTCTGTGAAGATTCAACCAGCAAGAGATGTCCTGTTGGTTTAAGG
>JACDDG010000195.1 GCA_013817115.1 Parachlamydiaceae bacterium
AGCTTTAGGATTATCACCTCAAATCCTCAAAGCCAAAAAAACAATCTTGTAAATTTCAAGATGTAGTGACGAGTAGGCCAAACTTTATCGTAGTTTTAGGTGTATAAGCCGTTAAACTTGGGTTAATAAAATGGCTCAATTAAGGAAATGTTCTCTTGAAAATACAACTATCAGCAACATTCTAGAAGAAGGCATGCAAGAGCTTATTCCTACAAAAAAAATTGATAATTTCCCCTTACAATTCACAAAATACTTTAGTGGCAGCCGAGTTCCTAATTTTATCATTATCTATGCCACAAAATTACATTTTGATTGGCAGTTATTAAAATGCCTTGGTATCTGCATAGATGGGATTTTAGCAGATGCGTTCCCCGAAATGCGCTATGAAATGAAGAAAAGCGTGCATCTTAAAAAAGTGTTTTTTGAAAAGGGTAATCTTCTTAAAGAATGGCAAAAAGGCGAAAGTGTACCTCTTGGAAATTTTCTTGCAGAAGTGGATAGCAAAGCAAAGGCCATCGATTTTCAAGCCATTTTTAAAGAAAATCTTGTTGGTCAGGGACATTTGAAATCTGCGGATGCTCCTTTTCTTTTTGATTTTCTGAATCAAAACAACACTTTTGAAAATACACTCAAGGAGATCGAAAAGCAAATGCAGTCCCCAAAAAACAAGCTTATACTAAATATTCAAAAAAACTGCGTGAAACTAACGTTTAAAAATTTGTCCTTTGCTGAGCAAAAGCAGATTTTAAAAGAAATCGACAATGATTTAAAAGAAGTTGTCACTAGTGAGCCGCAATTTGCAGAATTCCAACACGACATCAAAGGCCTTTTGTCCGGCCTGATAAAACGAAACGATTCCAAGAAAAATTATAATAATTTCACTATCGAAGATACTGATAACTACATGGATCTGTTCCTTTCAGGAACCGAAGTGGAAGGGAGCTGCCAAAGGGTTGATGGAGACTCAAATCTCAATAAATGCCTCATGGCTTATGTGTTTGATGGTAAAAATCGTTTACTTGCGGTTAAGGATAAAGAGAATGATCGTTGCAAGAAGCATCTTCCGTATATTATGGGATGGCAAAGAGCCCGTCCTCTTCATTGAGAAAATATATCCTCAGATTGTCGATCCCAAATTAAAGCAAGCGCTCGAGGCTTTTGCAATACAGCGCGCAAAAAAACTTGGCTTGCCCTTGCTTTCCATAGACACCACCAAACCTCCATATGATCTACCTATATACTCTCTTGGAAGTTTGGATCCCATCCGTTATGAGTATTGCGACGCTGGCGAAACGCATTTAACCGATGGGAAGTATACCATAGCCTCATCGAATCGTTTAATATGAGTCTTTTGCCAATAACTGATGATATCAGTTAGGATGCTGAATATAGAGAGGGCTAGATCTTGGAAAGCTATATTTTGGAGTACAATCGAACGATGAATGCCTAGTTCTCTATGAATGCATCGCTGGAATGGCCCATTCTTATCGATGAATAATATTTCGAACATCTGTCATGTTTTTCATTTTTCCTTTCATTTAATTTCTCTCCTTTGGTTTTTTTTGGCTTCTATCTGCTCACAAAATCTATGAACTATAGTCCTTTTCATATGACTTCGTATCAAAATTGCAGCAGATTTTGCGGCAGATTGCGGTCGCAGAAAACGTGACATACATGATTGTAGGCGCGTTTTCTGCGACAGCAAGATGTAGTAAAAGATGCGCAATTTTGATACGAAGTCATATGAAAAGGACTATAGACTAAAATCAATAAACACGGAGAGTAAAATATAGTATGCAAAAATAGTCTAATTAGAATTACGCAACACAGTAAACTCAAACATAAATATAGAGAGGAAATAATTATGCAAAATCTAAATGATCAATGCTTTCGTTGTTTTGATTTAGGTGGTGGGGGGCTAAAGACCGCTCTTGTCCGTTATGATCAGAATACAAAAACTATGAATATCGAAGGTAAAGCACAAAAATTAGGAAAATGTCCAAATGATCAAGAAGTGTCTAAGTGGGTGCGTGAAAAAATCGCAGAAATTGGCAATTCTGATCTCGATAAAGAAATAAATGATGGATATTTGTTTGGGTTTTGCCTAGCAGGGCTTGATAAGTTGCGCGAAAAACCTTTGGATACATGGGATATTGCGACACTTCATGCTTCCAAAAGAAAAAATTTCTTCTAGTAAGGATGGCGTAGCGCACTTACTGGCTTCCTTGAAAACTGTTAAAGAGTTACCAAAAAATGGTACACTCAATCCGAATTGACTGATAAATTTTGCATTACTATACTGCGAGGGGGAACGAATTGCCGGGGTAAATTTTAACTTTATCTTGAATTGCCTGTTCCTATTTTTTGGGGCCTTTCGCTTAAACTCATCCGCCAAAATGGTCATGATTCAATGCTTATTCCCCGCGTAATATCGTTAATCTGCATTCTCATCCTTTCTAGCTGCAAACAAGAAGAAAAAAAAAGTGCTGAAACCACTTGGCAAGAATTTTGTTGTCGGGATGCTGGGGACCCCACAGCTCGCACCCCTCTATACCGCGCAATTACCCCAATAAATTGGCAAAGGAAAAATCCATCGGTAACAGAATCGATTGCTGACTCCACAAAACCTGTAAGCGAATTTTACATTGGACAACATGACCAGGAAAAAGTCTCTCTGACCGTTTTCACATTTCCCGTAGAAAATTACGAACAAAGAGTTCCTCCTTCAGCACAACTAAAACGCTGGAAAAGGCAGTTTGAAGAATTTAATCCAACATCTTTAGTTGTTACTCCATGTGCTCACGGAGGCTTCACAGGATTTTCGATTTGCGTAAAGGGCCTAATGAATGGACAAGAAACAAGTCTCTTAGGCTTTAGCATGCAACTTGCCCCTGTCCATTGGTTCTCACTACAACAAAACAAAGAAAACATATCCTTAAAGCACTCTCAGACAACTGCCGATTACACAATTAAAGCGTTGGGTACTCCTTCAGCAATATTAAAATGGAAAGATGAAATTTACCTCTTTGCCAATAGCTTCGAGCTAATTGAGGAGATACCTGTCAGATGATCAATCGATTATACCATTTTTTGGGCGGCATTACTTTTGCAATGCTCCTCATCGCGACGACAGCATGTGTTGTCATTGTAGGAACATTTCTAGAATCAACTACAGATTCCCATCGTTATGCAGCCCAATTAACCTACGGTAGCCCACTGTTTTCTTTATTACTTTGTGGATTTTTCATCAATATACTGATATCTGCATTGAGGCGACACCCATTTAAAAAAAGACATATCCCTTTTTTAATTACTCATTTAGGCATGCTGATGGTGCTTGCCGGAGTACTTACCAAAAACTTTTTTGGTGTCCAGGGCACCATGACAATCCTTGAAGGGAGTGGCTCACAGCACATCTTTTTAAAAGACAAGCCCTCTTTATTAGTCGAAAGCAAGAATGAAAAAGAGCCTCAATTTTACACTTTTAATCCGAATTTTTCGCGCTATAGCTTACTGAATCCATTAAATGGTATCGATGTAAAACCTTTTGAAGATGAATTGACAATCACTTTAATAGATTATGCTCCTAACAGTTATGAAACCGTTGAAACTTGGATTAAAGGAAGTTACACTTCCATTTATAGCCTTAGACCTGCGCCTGTTCATATCGTGATATATCCCCATGATGAGCTTCCTTCTCCAGCAAGGATTGATCTACCACAATCCAAAGAAAACCCATGGAACATGCTAGCTTTAGTGAGTGATTACGATTCTACTGAAATTATTGCGAAAAAGACCTATGTAAACGCCATCAAAATCATTATACATAAAATGTTTTCAGGAGAGTTAATTTATCAAGGTGCTTTATCTAACCTTTTAAATGATACGGTTTCAACTCCCTTTGGAAAATTAAGCGCCCAATTGGACTTTTCTTGGTCTATTTTAAAAGGTTTTGACAAACCGACCCTTTATGTCGATTTAGCCGATGGGAATAAGGATGACAAAATTGCTATCGCCTTAGACGGGGACGATGCCTTGCTTAATCGGAATGCCTTTCCATTTGTAGGTAAAGGTAAAATGACAGTTGATCTAACTGCAAACCCTACGCTTTTGATGGTAAAAGATTCTCAGAATGATGTGCACTTGCTTGCTTTTTCCAAACACGGCCAAGTAGCCTGTTCTTCATGCACCCAGGGGAATTTGGGAGCAATCTCAGCCTACGATGATGGTTACTTAGGGTATAGTTTGGAGGCAAAGCTCGAAGGTGTAGAAGGTTCTTTCAATCGAAAAATGCGTGAATATGTATTTTTGAGTACGATGCGATCGGAACGGGATGATCGAGATGAAAGAACTAAGCAGATGTCTTCTGAGATTTTACTTTCGTGCTACTTAAGAGCCTATGGCCATGACTCAGAAAATTCATTACCTGATTTAAATAAGTTTAAGATTAACCAGTCTGACATTCAAAGCCTGCCCTTAGTTCTAGAAAGCCCTCTGGAAGTGCGTCATCGTGCAATCCCGCCTTCAAAAAAATTGGAAGACAATGTTCCTTGTGTTGTTTTGCGTCTAAAAAAAGGCAGCAAAGAGGAAATTGTCTCGTTGAGATTTGATCCGACGGGAAGTGGTTTCAAGTGGCCTGTACTTAACGGAGAGTTCATCGTTCGTTTCCAGCCACTGCTGCAAGAAATTCCTTATCGACTAAGACTTAGGCAAGCCAGGCAAATCAATTATGCAACTTCAACACAACCCTTTAGCTACGAAAGTGATTTAATTGTGACTGATAGATCTAAAAATCATAGTGTAGAAAGTCAAATTAGTATGAACAATGTGCATGAGACTTGGGATGGTTATCGTTTTTACCTTTCCAACATTTCACCTGCGGATAATGGTTCGTTAAAAAGAATACAACTTGTGGTTAATCAAGATCCTGCCAAGTACTTTTTAACATACCCTGGAGCAGGCATAATGATTTTAGGTATATTGTTGTTGTTTTTCCGAAAGAACAGTAAGAGCGATAAGAGAAAATTGTAGCACATCATTCCAATCATGCTTTTCACTTAATCTTTTTTTTGAAAAGTTATGGATTTTAAAACATAGCCCGAAAATTTTTTTGTAGCCCACAGCTAAGGCTCTGCCACACTCACGTCAAGCAACGTGTGGAAAGCTTACAACCGGGCTACGCACTTTGGTGGCTTTCTCGCGCCCCTACCGGGGCGCACGTTTTGTCATGACCAAACCCCGGGTTCCGCTATCGCTGCACCCCATACTTCTACCCACATCTTTTTCTTTACAAAAATAATTTTTTTTATTTTTATGGCAAAATTAGTTGATATATTCTAGAATACATTCTCAATACATCAA
>JACDDG010000196.1 GCA_013817115.1 Parachlamydiaceae bacterium
GCCTATTACCATTTAAAGAATATCGAAAATCCTACTGCAGAAATCAAAAACCACCTCAACTTTTTTGCGAAACGTGACGTTCAAGCTCGCATTTACATCTCTGAAAACGGCATTAATTGCCAAATGAGTGCATTGAAACAAGACGCGCTAGACTATACGCAATGGATGTCTGAACGAGAAGGATTTGCTGATATTAAATTTAAAGTTGATCCCTATCATACACATACTTTTCCAAAGCTATCGATTAAATATCGAAAACAGCTGGTTGCTTTTAACACGAAAGTTGACTTTTCAAATCGCGGACAACATGTTTCTCCTTCTGAATGGAAATCTATGCTAGAAAAGGATGACAATCACATCGTTTTAGATATCCGCAATGACTATGAATGGAAAGTAGGCCGTTTTAAAACAGCTGAGTGCCCTCCGTGCCAGACCTCGCAAGAATTTAAAGATTATGCGGTAGAATTAAAAGATAAAATTGACAAGCGAAATACACCTGTCATGATGTACTGCACCGGAGGAATTCGCTGCGAATTTTTTTCAGCTTTGCTGAAAGAAGAGGGCTTTGAAAAGGTGTATCAACTTGATGGCGGAGTGATAAATTACGGTCATAAACAAGGATCTAAACACTGGGAAGGTAAGCTTTTCGTTTTTGATGATCGGATGACTGTGCCGATCAGTGAAGAGGCAGCACCTGTTGTGGGAAGTTGTCATCATTGCCAAGACCCCAATGAAACATACTATAACTGTGCGAATATGAGTTGCAACGCACTCTTTTTGTGTTGTCCAGAATGCCTTGAGGATTTTGGGGGATGTTGCCAAGAAACATGTCAACATGCGGAACGAGTAAGACCGTATCACCATCAAGAGGCGCACAAGCCTTTTCGTAAGTGGTACACATACTTTGCTGATAAGAAGACGTAGCTGACATAAAAGCCATGATCGGGATGTTAGCATCGGAATGATGGTTTTCTCTTAATTTTTGTTTACTTATGGAGGAGAATCGCTCTATAATGTCGTTAATATTTACATTCTCTTGAAATTAAAAAACATGAACGCTAAGTTTAATGCAGCAAAAAAATTTAAGAATTTTGTAAATCGAGGAAAGAATCCAAATGATATTCAAGAGAAATCATTTTGAGTAAAATTTAACTTATCCTCTGCATTGATCTTTTCAAGCGCCTCTTCAATGGTAACGTCGTCCACAAAAGCCCGATGGGCCACCTTGGCTGCCAGGTCATAGCCAATTGTCGGAGCTAACGCTGTTACTCGCATTAACGATCGTGCCACAAACTCTTCCATGCGTTTCAAATTTGGACGTACCCCCAACAATAAATGGTCAGTGAAGGAACGGCAACTATCCCCTAAAAGCAGCACCGATTTCAAGAAATTATGGATAATCATCGGCTTGAAAACATTCAATTCAAAATTTCCCTGAGATCCTGCCATTGTAATAGCGAAATCGTTTGCCATCACTTGCACCGCTACCATTGTCATAGCTTCACATTGCGTAGGATTGACTTTTCCGGGCATTATCGATGAACCTGGCTCGTTTTCAGGTAAAAAAAGCTCCTGCAATCCACAGCGAGGCCCAGAACCCATCCAACGAAAATCATTTGCAATTTTCATCAAAGCAACAGCCAGCGTTTTCAATGTCCCGCTAGCATAAACAATTGGATCATGGGAGGCCAAAGCTGCAAATTTATTTTTTGCAGGAACAAAAGGATAACCCGTAAGATCCGCAATTTTTTTCGTAACTAGCTTATCAAATTCCGGATGGGTATTAATACCGGTTCCTACTGCAGTTCCGCCAATAGCCAATGAATAAAGAGACTCAATCGCTTGTTCAATCCATTGGATACAATCATCTAATTGAGCCACATAGCCTGAAAACTCTTGACCCAAAGTCAGCTCTACAGCATCCATCAAATGTGTGCGCCCAATTTTAACAATGTCCTTAAACTCTAAAGCCTTTTGGTGCATCGCATCGCGCATTTTTTTTACAGATGGCAACAATTCTGTCCGCAACTCTTCAACAGCTGCAATATGCATGGCTGTAGGAAAAACATCATTTGAGGACTGCCCTTTGTTGACATCGTCGTTAGGATGCAATGGGTTTTTACTTCCGCGTGGTTGCCCCACAATTTCACTTGCACGGTTGGCAATCACTTCGTTGACATTCATGTTGGTCTGAGTGCCACTACCGGTTTGCCAAATATTTAATGGAAAGTGACTGTCGTGCTTCCCCTCAATAATCTCTTGGGCAGCTTTTATAATGAGAGAAGCTTTTTCATCTGAAAGTTTTTCAAGCTTCTGATTGACATCGGCACATGCATATTTAACAATAGCAATGGCGCGAACAATGCTTAAGGGCATTGCTTCGCGACCAATATTAAAATAAACTAGCGAGCGTGCAGTCTGTGCTCCATAATAGGATTCTTCAGGAACAGCAATTGTCCCCATACTATCACTTTCCATCCGCATCTTATGCATCGCAAACCTCACAAGATTAAAGTAGGCCTTTAAGGAAATGTGCAGTAATAAGTTAATTAAAACCTAAAAACTTCTCCAATTTCACAGCATCTTCATTGAATTTTCGAATGCCTTCAGCAAGCTTCTCAGTAGCCATCGCATCTTCGTTAAGAAGCCAACGATATGTTTTTTCATCTAAATCGATCTTCTGAAGATTACTTGATGCAGCTTCAGATGAATCTAGTTTTCTTACGACTGGCTCATTAGAAGAACTGAGCTCTTTTAAAAATTTCGGAGAAATTGTTAAAAGATCGCAACCTGCCAGCTCTAGAATTTCACCAACATTGCGGAAACTTGCACCCATCACAACTGTTGAAATATTAAATTTTTTGAAGTAAGAATAAATATCTTTCACTGATAGTACACCTGGGTCCTCAGCTGCTGGATACCCCTCAACATTCTTTTCTTTGACATACCAGTCAAGGATACGCCCAACAAATGGAGAAATCAGAGTTGCGTTAGCATTCGCACATGCAATTGCTTGTGGCAAACTAAAAAGCAGTGTCATATTGCAATGAATACCTTCACTTTCAAGTTCTTTAGCGGCCACAGTTCCTTCCCAGGTTGAAGCCAACTTAATTAAAATACGATCTTTGGAAATCCCCTCAGACTCGTAAAGTTCAACCAAAGATTTGCCCTTTTTGATACTTCCTTCAACGTCATAAGAAAGACGGGCATCAACTTCTGTAGAAACCCGACCAGGAATTATCTTGAGAATTTCCTTACCAAAGTTAACAAACAATTTTTCCACTGTCTTCGTACGTACATCCTCAGAGTTCTTGCCCTGATTTTTTCCATAAGCTAAAGCATCATCCAGTAAAGGACGATACATTTCATTGCTAACTGCTGCAAGAATCAACGAAGGATTCGTTGTAGCATCCGTCGGCAGATACTGTTTGATTGAATTGATATCGCCCGTGTCAACCACTACTGTGGTCATTTTTTTGAGCTGTTCAAGTTGATTCATAGTTTCCTCATTTATAATGACATTGGAAGGTCTCTAGATGGTTCCATACGAAAAACTATTGAAAGTTGCTCTGCACCGACTTTTAAATCTAATTTACAAGTAAGCCGAGCTAGCAACAATTTATAAGGGACCTTAACTTCCCGCTCCCCTACTCTAACACCTACAGTTGTATCGCCTAAAATTTCTTCAGATTCAGCAATTTGCCAACATAAAGCTTGAAATTTTGCCAATTGTCGCTGAAGGGTTTTATCATTTAGCCCGTATTTTTTTTGGCAACAAGAGCAAGAAATGGCTGTGTTACCCTCTTCAATTTCGAAAAGTGAAAATTGTACCGGCTGGCAACAACTCTGGCAATCAAATTGCAATAAATGCCCTTTCTGCATAATATCCTTCATGTATCATAAATTATAAAAAAATTGCTATACTTGGATTACCCTAGTCAAATTTTCTAGGCAGATCCCCACATTTTAATGGTATACCAAAAAGCGTTCAAATTTTGGTTTTTGGCAAAATTTGAACGCTCTTCGGTATATAACTTCAGTCTACCATTAAAACTTTCAAACGGCAACGGCATTTTGGCAATATACTTAATCATACGCTCTTAAGTATAATTTTTTTTCGTTCGATTGCTCTTTAAAAATATGTCAAAATATATTAAAGATGATATTAACAACTCAGGTTGCTAAAGAGCAACCGACGATATCTATATGGATAACCAAATTTTTATGATCTGAATGTCATTTTTAAGTGACAACAGGTGTTCGCCAGTGTTGAAATTTTTTACCAACATTAGACGAGACTTTTTAGCTAATATTTTACTTGCTAGCCGTTCAAAGTTCTTAAATAGAGGTGGGGGCCCATTTTAAAAACTTTGGGCGGCCTAGCAGCTTGCGAAAAGGATGAGCATGACACGACAGGCAATCGATTTTCAAGGAATTGCATCCTTTGAAAAAACTCTCGCAGAACAGTTGCAAAATTATCTGGAGAAAAGAGAGACTTACTTTAGCTCGCTCATTGCAGAAAGTATACCTACCGAACCGGATCCTTCACAGCCTATGCTGGATAACCTTGGCCCAAAAAAACTTTCGTCCGGAGTTGAAGCATTTACTCGTAAAGTTACCCAAGCGGTCATCGCTCACTCAACGACTCAAAATCAGTGGAAACACACCGTTACTTCCATTAACATCGCGATGTGTAAATACGCAGACCTTCTTCAACAAATTACAGTTGAACTTTTTCAACAACTTGATCTAACCGGAATTGAACAATGGCGGACAGAGCTCTTACATGTTGTTGAAAACGTTAAAGAAATTTTACTACATCACATGGAAGACTTAAAATGGGCTCTTAAACGATTAGAAAGTCAACTCTGGGAATACAAACGTAGCACCGTCGATCAAACCAAGTTCATGCCATGGCTAAATCAATTCATTCCTCCCTGGAAATCCATCCTAAATCCTGCACTCATTAAAAATTTAGAAAAAAGTCAAAAATTTTTAAATTTTCGGTTTCTTACCTTTCTACATCGTTTTGAGCTTTATACTGACTTAAATGAACAAGTCGAAGTAAAAATGACAAAATTCTCCTCGTATCACGTTTTAGCAACACTTGAAATCGATGAACAAGAAAGCTTTAAACATCTGTACCGTTTGCTAAAACTGTGGAAGCTGAATCGCAATGCCAAAGCTTTGCCTGACGAAGAGCTTAGCCGAGTGATCCGCTACTCTATAAACCCACAAAAATCAGCCAGCTTATTTAAGAATTATTTTCAGGCGCTTCATAAAAAACT
>JACDDG010000197.1 GCA_013817115.1 Parachlamydiaceae bacterium
GGAGATATTTTAACTGGTTCGATGAAAGTGATATGAACCGGGAAAATCAAAGCGATGAAAGGGTTAATTGGCTCATAGATATGCTGGGATCAGCGACAGGATAACGAGAAATCATAAAGTCGAGTATTTCAGAAGAGAATAACAATATAGCTTCTTCCCATCCGTCTAATTGCGTGATATCTTAAGCAATTGATCTGCAAGCCTTTAGGCTTGCAGAACATGAAGCAAGGCATTCGACTGCTGTGCATTCGTAGCCATTAAATAAGCCCTAGCTACGATTGAGATGGCAGCAAAGAGCAAGCGTACCAAAAATGTAGCTCATGACCGATCATGCTTTTGACCCAATTTTTTTTGAAAAAATTGTGCAGTTTGAAACATAGCCTGAAAATCTTTTTGTAATTCACTAGTTCTCAATACGTGGGATGCATCTATATTTTGACTTTGACTCTTTTTATCCAGAATCGCCCATCAACAGGGAGGTGGTCTGAAGAAGCACTCTGAGCATCTAATGGAACCAACCCTCTTCTTATTTCCACTTTGCACTTAAGTTCACCACTCGGATTCAGCATTTTGGTTTTTTTAGGGGTAACAATATAGTCCAAACGAGCCGGACTTGTCGCTTGACTCGAATGCCACTTTTCTGTTCCCCACTCATTCTCTTCAAGAACAACTTCGGCTACTAAATTAGCTGTTTTTGACGCATCAACCCAACCTTCTACCTTACAAATCATTTCCAGGATGTATCCTTTATTAGCAAAAGGACCCCGTTGCCATGAACCAACAGGTTCCGGCAAATTCTTTTCTTCCAATATGATATTGTCCGACTCAAGGTAGGTTGCCGTAGAATCACTACTTCGTTTGCCAGTAATTTCATCGTGATCTTCTAAGAAATAGTCATGGAAATATTTACTAAAACGATCTAAAACAGGTTTTTCGAACAACTCCATGCTATCTTCACCCCATTCTGTCACCCGAGATGTATTGAAGTCCCCAACCAAAATTTGAAATGCGTGAGGATTTTTTTTCAGACCCTCTTTCATGAAAGTTTTGATTTGTTTCAGCTGCATAAATCTAATGTTAGAACGGTATTTACCAAGAAGAGGTTGCAGGTGGACTCCATAGAGAAGAAGTTCACCAATTTGGGCTGTCAATCGAACCTTTATGATGCCCCGAGGAACTATTTTTTCCATTCCAAGCATATGCTCAAGGCGCTCGAATTCGATCTCTTTAATGGCATATTTACTTGCTACCATGACACCGCTGCTCCAGCCGCTAATTTGCGGGGCCACACTGTGAATAATATATGGATATACAATTCTAATTTTTTCACAGAGTTGATGTACGGCATCTTCATGAAAGGCTTCTTGGAAGAAGATGATATCAGGTTGATGGGGGTCTTGCAAAATACTATGAGCGATTTCATTTGCGCGTTCTACAGGATCCCGCAAATCATTGACGATATTTAGAAAATTAGATACAAGCCCCAGGTTATGTGTACGAACATGAAGAGGTAGCTTTTTTGTTAAAGTTAGATCTTCGGATGATTTTTCAACCGCTGAAGGGGTGTAGAGAAGCCCTAATACAGGCCGTTTTTTGTGTTCGATGCTACGTAAAGAAAATGCAAAGCATCCCAATGCTAGAAAGTACACAAGTAATGTCAGGTCTCGGGGGACTAGGAATAGCACGGAAAGACAGGCCACTCTGATGGCTAGGCCCACTAAAAATGAGTCTTTATTTTTTCCGGGAAGAGGTTCAATCAGATGACTTACCAGTCTCAGGCTCAAACAGAAGGGGATAAAAATACATTCTGTAATTTTGTGAAGTCTTTCAGAATTAATAGTCGTGTGTGTGTGATAGTCTACATAGCTTCACAGGCATAGATAAGAGCATTGTTATTCTTTGCGTCCGATTGATTAATGTCTTCATTCATCGATAAGAGGAAATCAAATATTGTATCATCAAGATTTAATGCTGAAAATAGAAAGCAAGGGTTTTTTTTCAAAAAAGTTATTCTTGTTAAATCAATAGGAAGTTGGGGTAATGCATATTTAAATTGCATGTAGGTGATCATTTCTTTAAATATCTCATTTAACCTCACATTATCCGGTTCGATAATCTCTTCAGAATTTACTTTTTCTCTTTTAAGTAAAAGTGTTATAGGTTCTTTTTTAGCAAGATTGTTTGAAGTTAAATGCATGAAGACCTCATTATAATTATCAAAGAAAATGGTCTATATGTGTCAATTATTAGCTCAAAATATCAAAAGATTTGAACGCTCTTTATAAAGGCGAGTTATTTAAAATTCACCCTGAAACCGTTCAATCCTATTTTGAATTTTCATTGGCACTCAAAAGTACAATTTTTTTCAAATTAGCTTTCTGGTCAATTAATGTCAAATATGACTATGCATATGATATAATGTTTAACCTTTTAAAATTTTGCGAAAAATTTAATATGCTTGGTGCAAGCTTCTAAGCAGCAAATTGTAGCACCAGATCACATGGTCCCGATGCGTAGGCGCAGGATTTTAAGTGATACCAAGATGCTGCGATCTGCGACTAGGTAATAGCCTAAGCTATTGCCGAGAAGCTGAGCGCGACAGATTGGTATCATTTGAAATCTGCGCTACGCATCGGGGTCATGTGGTCTGAGCACGTCCATTTCAATTCAAATGCCGCTCATCGTAGCCTCCAAATAAGTCAAAGCCACGCTTTAGATTTTTGCTACGTTTTGAGCTTGCTAGAATCAAGTTGGCTTGGAGATATACGTCAGCTACGTTGAAACTCAACATCAGAATGATGAACTACAGTTTTGTTTTGTTTTGTTTTGAGCTTGCAAAAATCTAGATTGCAACTTGGAGATATAGTTAAAAGCATGAGCGGAATGTTGAGCTACATTTTGCTTTGTATTGCGCTTGTTAGATATGCCGGGGCATTCCTTTTTTTAAACTTAAAAAATATTTGCGATGAATTTTGTCAAATTTAATTGCATTATACCCTGCCTCTGGGACTGTGCTTTTGCCGCGCTAAACTTATCTTTTTCTGCAACAACTACATAATAAAGTTATATTTGGTAGACAAGTAATCTAAAAAAAAATTAAATGTAAAATATAGGTTAAAAAAATTTAATCGTCTGGGAGATCTACTATGGCAAAAAAATATAGCCCAAAAGCACAGAAATCTGTAGAAACTGCGATGCATAAAATGAAAGAAGGTGAATTAGAATCCGGCAAAAGCCATAAAAAGGTCACAAATCCAAAGCAAGCAATAGCTATAGGATTATCTGAAGCAAGAAAAGCCGGAGCAAAAGTTCCTAAAAAAACTTCCTAGGATGTATTAAAAATGAAGTTAAAAGACTATGAGTCGAAAAGAAATTTTGAAGAATCTCCAGAGCCTTCTCCCAAGGTATCTAAAAGAGGTAAATCTTTGAAGTTTGTCATTCAAAAGCATGATGCTAGTCATTTACATTATGATTTTCGTTTAGAAGTAGATGGGGTTTTGAAAAGCTGGGCGGTGCCAAAAGGGCCTTCGTTAGATCCTTCTGTAAAGCGTCTTGCGATGATGGTAGAAGATCACCCCTATGACTATCGTGAATTTGAGGGGATTATTCCATCTGGATATGGCGCCGGCATCGTTATGATTTGGGATCAAGGAAGTTACTCTGTTAAGGGAGAGTCCGCTAAAAAATCTGAAGATCTCATGCGAGAGGGATTGGAAAGAGGGAGCGTACATTTTACTTTAGAAGGTACCAAACTAAAAGGAGAGTTCGCTTTAGTTCATTTAAAAAATGGAAAAAATAACGAGTGGCTTTTAATCAAAATAAAAGATGAATATTGTTCCGATGAAGATGTTCTTATTGAGGATCGTTCTGTTGTCTCAGGAAAGAGTTTAGATGAAATAGGAGTAAAAAAAAAGTAATAAAAAGCGAGACATAAAGCCTCATGACGTCAAACCTATGTTGGCCACATTAGTCGACAAGGCTTTTGATGATGAAGATTGGCTTTTTGAAATAAAGCTGGATGGATTTCGGGCTGTCGCAGAGCTTGAGAAAAGCACCGTCAAATTGTATTCAAGAAATCAACTCTCATTCAATCAGCGTTTCCCCACCATTGTAAATCAATTGAAAAAACTTTCGTTAGATGCGATCTTTGACGGAGAAATTGTTGTTTTAAATAAAAATGGAATTTCTGAATTCCAGAAATTGCAAAATCTTAATGAAGATTCAGATGTTTATTACTATGTGTTTGACATTCTCTATTGGGAAGGCCAGGACTTACGAAAAAAAACCGTAATAGAACGCAAATTGATTCTGGAAAAAATACTTGTTAATACCTCACAGGTTCGGTATTTAGATCATGTGGAAAGATTTGGAATGGATTTTTTTAAGTTTTGTGAGGATAAAAATCTTGAAGGAATGATAGCAAAGAAAAAAGATAGTCCCTACTTGGAAGGAATACGCTCGAAAAGCTGGCTTAAAATAAAAAATGAGCAGCAACAAGAAGCTGTCATTTGTGGCTTTACAGAGCCTCGAGGGGGGCGTAAAGGTTTTGGAGCTCTAGTCGTTGGTTTTTATAATAAGGGGAAAATCTATTTTTCAGGTCATGTTGGAGGTGGGTTTTCAACCAAAAAAATAAAAGAGATCAAAGTCCTCCTTACCCCCTTGATTATCTCTGAGTGCCCACTTGCTTCAAAACCAAAAACAAATACGCAAGTTACGTGGGTGACTCCAAAATACGTTTGTGAGGTAAAATTTAAAGAACTGACTTCGGAGGGTATTATGCGCCAGCCCATTTTTCTAGGATTAAGAATGGATAAATCCCTCGATGAAGTTGTAGAGGAGAAGCCCCAATCGACTGAAATTGAGCATAAAAAATCAAAGCAATCGAAAGAATCGAAAGAAGCGAACCAATCTAAGCCTACAAAGGAAAAAGAATCTCATGTCTCAAAAGCTAATGTTTTAAAGTGTCATATTTCAAGTGGGAATAAAAAAGGAAAAAACACAAACCTTCTTGAAGAGTTTCCCTTTTTGACACATTTGGATAAATTGTATTGGGAAAAGGAAAAAATAACTAAAGGAGATGTTTTAGAGTACTACGCTTCGATTGCCGATAAGATCTTGCCTTATTTAGTTGATCGTCCACAGGTTCTTAAAAGATTCCCCAACGGGAGCGCACAACCTAGCTTCTATCAAAAAAATCTTGAAAATCATCCAGATTGGATTTCCACAATTTCTATAAAACATGAAAATAGATCGGTTGACTATTTACTCATT
>JACDDG010000198.1 GCA_013817115.1 Parachlamydiaceae bacterium
GGCTTGCAGAGGCGTTTAGATAATGTATAACCTTAATAAGGAAACTGCTATGGAAGAGAAACAGAATCACTTACAGAGGGGAAATTCGAAGAATTTCTGACACGCCAGTATTTTTAGGTTGGATTGAAACTAGCTTTGAAGCAAAAATGGCCGTAAAGGCAGAAATAAGTCGCTTGAAAAGTGATGCTGAAGTTCAACGGTTTTTTGCGTCTGTAATAAATCCAGAATTTTTACCAGTCTCATCGAACTTGAAAGATAAAGAAATCGAATCCATGAAGAATGAAATTTTAGAAGCAAATGCGAAAATTTTAGACTTAAAAAAAGCTTTCTCTGATGAACTTGCGAAACATAAAATTAACATTCAAGAAGCTGTTGATTTAGCTTTAGAAGGTGAGAAGATAAAAATCGATAATATAAAGAAAACGGAAAAAATATTCATCGTAATGACTAGATTAAAAAAGGTAATTGATACACAAAATCTCACAATTCAAGATTTAGAAAAAGAAAATCCTCAAAAGGATGAGTTAATTCAAGATTTAAGAAACTCGATTAAAAAAGATTTCTTAGAGCAAATTCAAGAAGGAGATGCAATGGATGAGAAAAATTTTGCCCTTGAACTTAACGAGAGCTTTTCTAGCGATGACAACGAAAAGTCATTAGAGGAAGAGGAACCGAAATCTTATAACTCGTTAATCAGGCAATTATCCTGCGATTTTGATCAGGTCTAGAAATTCGAAAATAGAAAATGAAAGCGAAGTTGGCGAAAAAAATTCTAGCAAAGTATTGGATTTTAAGGTTTTTTAACTATAATTAGTTGATGCATCGTAGAAATGTAGCCCTTGAATTTTCTTCAGTAGTCCACATTTTTTTCACGAAAGAGCTGCTTTAAAGCCTCGATAGAGGGCCCTGTCTTTAGTCCATAGTTTACAACTATCGGCGCTATGGCTAAAGACAGGGCTTTCCCTATCCGGCCGGACTTTGAAGCAGTCATTCTTGGAAAGATATGATAATAGAAAGCTACCCCTCCATTAATTCACAAATCTAAGAGAAAAGATCCTTAATTTGATCTAAAAAACCTTTGCGCTTTGGCATATTAGATGAATTTTCCAAAGTTCCTAATTCTTCAAATATAGTCTTTTGCTTCTCAGTTAATTGAGTCGGTGTTTCAACTGTCACTTTTACAAGTAGATCACCTTTACCTTGACCTTGGACTGATGTAAAACCCTGCCCTTTAACTCGGAAAGTCTTTCCGGTTTGAGTTCCTTCCGGAATTGAAATTCTGCAGACGTGAGATCCAAGTGCAGGAACTTCTTTTTTGCAACCTAAAGCAGCTTCACTAAAACTAATTGGCAAGTCTAGAATGATATCATTCCCCTCTCGCTCGAACATTTCATGTGCTTCAACGGTCACGAACACAAATAAATCACCTGAAGGTCCACCACCTTGTCCAGCATCGCCGTATCCACTCATCTTCAGGCGCATTCCATTGTCAATTCCTGCCGGAATGTGTACTTTAACATGTTGTTTTTCTTTAAGAACTCCTTCGCCATGACAGTTTTTACAAGGATTTGTGATAACTTTACCTTCTCCACGACACTGTGGGCAAGCAGAAGACATTGCAAAAAATCCACGTTGTTCGTAGATTTGACCAGCACCGCCGCAACGATTACATTTTTTAATATTTTTGGGGTCTTCAGTTCCAACACCGCGGCATGTGCCACAAGACACTAAATTTGAAACAACAATTTCCTTATCCACACCACGAGCAGCTTCTTCAAATGATAGGGTTAAGTTTACGCGTTTACTTGCTCCTTGTCGCATAGAGCGTGCGCCACCGCCTGCATCCCCACCGAAAAAGCTTTCAAAGACGCTATCTCCACCCATTCCGCCAAAAGCATTCATGAAAGTACGTAGAGCTTCGTCCATGGATTCAAAACCACGACCACCACCGGCTGAAGGACCTGCAGCTGAACCACCAAGACCTGATTTACCATAACGGTCGTAAACTTGTCGTTTTTTTTCATCGCTTAAAACTTCATAGGCTTCCGAAATCTCTTTGAAACGCTTTTCAGCATCGGAATCCCCGGGATTTTTATCAGGATGGAATTTAACAGCTTTCTTGCGATATGCCTTTTTAATTTCATCTTGCGTGGCATTACGCGGTAATTCTAGGGTATCATAGTAATCAGACATGGTTTGATAGGGGGGTTGTGCAGTTAAGGAAAGGTGCACATTGAGGTCTAATGGGAAGGAGTGACACTCTAGCGAATTTTGCCTAAAGAGCAAAATATAGGATCTCGCTGAATCACTCACAGCCCGTAGAAACCTCAATTTATGCAGCGTATTTATACCTTTTCAATAGGGCTGAAAAGGGCTAAAAAATCTAACGTACGCGCTTATATTTTAAAGCAGCTTTAGCTTTAGCACGCTTTTTAACGGAAGGTTTAACATAAAAGCGATGGGCTTTCACTGATTTCATAACACCTTCTTTATCCAAGCGCTTTTTTAAAGCACGAAGAGCTTTATCTATCGAATCGCCAATGCGAACTTTCACTAAAGTCATCGAATTTTCCTAGTTGAATAACACGTTAAATTGTTAACCCTACTCACCTAAAAATGGTAAGCTAGGTCAAGTAATTTATCCACCAACATAAGGTGGATTTTCATTGCTTACTAGTGTCATTATAGGACATTTGACGTTTATTAGCAAGGAAGTTATATTGGGCGACAACAAATTTTGCCGGAAACGCCTTTTAATTCCTTTCACACAATTTCTTGCTAACGAGATAAAGATGCCAAAATTATTTCTATACCTCTCAATGCCCATTGTTCTGTATACCGAAAAGCGTTCGAATTTTGGGTTTTTTTGGCTTTAAGAAAGCCCCGGGATTAAGCGATTAAAATTGACCATATTATAATATGGGATCGTTTTGATCGCTTAATCGCGGGAGCTTTTTCTTTGCCAAAAACAAAAATTTAACAGTCTTCGGTATATTTAAATTTCATTCAAGTTTAATGCTTTTGATTTTTCCAAACTTTTAGTATTTCCTGCCCCTCAGCAATAGAAAGTTCCGAAAGAAGTTTTAATCGATTCACGTCCAGCTCAAATACCTGATTGATAGCTCCACCATCTTGTTCTTGAAACTCCTCAAAACTTAGTACTTTTTTTTCTTGTATCTTATTGTATGCTTGAAAATAAAGTTTTGCACACTCGATGGGATTGTCAATGAATGATGAGATTTCATTGCTTGTAAGCGATCGATCTAACCCTAATTGTATGGTAGCAATAATTCTTGAGGCCATTTCATAATCGTCCTTATACTTTAAAATATCTTTCATGATAGCATTTACTCGATAATTAAGCTCTTTTTGAACAAAATCCTTGGAAAGAATTTGAACGCATTTGATAGGAGTTTTGTTATATGCTTTGAAAAGTTGATCAACAATTTCTTTATAAGTTAATCCTTCCGGAGAGGTTCCAAGCCCGATAAACTTTTTATCGCCGTCTTTATCATCGATGCAAATTAGATTTAATCCTTGATCCTCTCCGAACGGATGCTTCATGCTGTAACTACTAGCATTGTATACGCCCAATAACTGCCCTTTTTTGATGTCATTGATTCCGCTTATAGGCGCGTTTTTTAGAAATAATACTGACATCGGTTCTAAAATTTTTTGATGAGATATACAAAACGGAACTGCTTGGTCTTTAGCAAGCAAAGCATTGAATTTCTCTTCTCCAAGATAACTAAGAATTGCTTCATAATAAGCAATATCACAAGCTTCGCCACACCCAATAAGTGAAACGCCCTTATGCACAGACTTCAATGCTTCGGAGGGCTTAATTCCCTCCTGCAGCCAAAATTGAGTTGGTATTTTGCCTGTGACCAGAGCTGGATCTTGCGTAGTCTTCATAGAAAAATATTTTGGAGATAGGTAGCCATGGAAAAATGCTCCTTGCTTTTTTAAAAATTCCAATCGCGTGTTTTGTGCAGCATTAGAAAGTGCAATACAATATTCATTTGGGTAAAAGAATCCTTCAGATAATACTTTTGCATTTTTATTGGAATAAGTGGACATGCGTTCATGATTATCTTTTACTAATACCTTCATCTTTTCAATTGTAACTTCAGAAATATGCTTTGTTACATCTTGAATTGAGTGATTGGGCAGAATTGAAATATTTGAAAATTCAACTTGAGAATCAATTTTTTCTGGGAGCATGGCTCTTCCTTTTTTAAGTTAATATTTGCGCTGGCTATTTTGAACAATCAAAAATATAACCAGTTTATGTTTACATCGCTAATAATACATTAAATCGGGATAAAAGTTAAGTTAAAAATTAGTTAATAAGAAAAATTAATAAATATAAAATTTGTGTTATAAGGAAATGTGATTGATAGCGCATTGCCAAATGACGCGACGCTAACGACAAAGGACCTGAAAGACAAAGGACAATAAAGACTCCAAAGACCATAAGGACATCCTCTATATTTAATCCAGAATAAAAGTCGTTATACGGAAGTGGGTTCAAATTTTTGATTTTTGACTTTGAGAAAGCCCCGCGATTGAGCGATCAAAAACGACCAATATTGTCGTTTGTCTTTCAGGTTATTTGTTTTATCGTTTTTTTTTAAGTGTATAAATAACTTTCAAACACT
Organism: Parachlamydiaceae bacterium; assembly: GCA_013817115.1. Classification (GTDB taxonomy): domain Bacteria; phylum Chlamydiota; class Chlamydiia; order Chlamydiales; family Parachlamydiaceae; genus JACCRY01. The sequence continues at coordinate 4,662 of JACDDG010000198.1, forward strand.
TAAAATTGTGTTAATGTTATACCGAAGAGCGTTCCATTTTTGGATTTTGGATTTGAGAAAGCCCCGCGATTAAGCGACCAAAAACGATCCAATAGTATGATATGGGGTCGTTTTTGATTGATTAATCGCTGGAGCTTTCTCTTTGCCAAAAACCAAAATTGGAACGCTCTTCGGCATATATGACCCAGCCTTTTGTGATGGGATAGAGGAGATTTTCAATGAAAAAACAATTATTGGATTCGTGGTGGGTCCTTTTTTTTGCACTTTTATGCTTTATTTGCTATGAACAAGGAATCAAAGTGTGGAGCTATCAATTTAATTCTCTCAATGCTCAACTGCATGAATTACAGTCCGCAAAAACCAAAGCTTTATTACAGCACGATATGCTTTTAGCTCAGGTAGAAAGCCAAAACGACATCGACTGGATCGAACTCACCCTAATGAGAGAATTGGGAATGGTTCCGGAAGGTCAAAAAAAAGTTTTTTTTACCAAGTGATATTTTAAACCATGGATAGCGCATTTCCAGTCATACTTTTAATCGTTCTTACCTTATGGTCAGGATATTTCTCAGCTTCTGAAACAGCACTTTTCTCTCTTCCCGCAACA
>JACDDG010000199.1:0-1716 GCA_013817115.1 Parachlamydiaceae bacterium
TCTTTATGCGGCGTATCAGTCTCGATGAGGAAACAATCGACCGGAGAGCCGTATGCGCTAGTACCGCCCGTGCGGTTCGGAGGGAGGGGTGGTGAAAGCCATTCCTACCTCTATTAACTTTGCTTTAACCTTGCATTTTCTCTGTGGTTTCCCTCTAGCCTTTCGAAATCCTTGCTCTATTTAGTCTTTTTTTTGTTAAGCATCATGCTTCGCTTCCAACCCTCTGCGGTTTGAATTCTTCGTGTTTTTATCAGCTGTAAACTTGCTTTCTGTTCTTCAACTTCTCCAGTTACTTCTTTTACTTTTTTTTGGGCTACAACTTCATTTTTTGGAGCTACTTTCTTACTTGACATGGGGCACCTCCTGTTACAGCCTTGGGAGATGCACTTTTCATGCCAAATATACTTTGCCGAACTTCTTTCCTGAGGCTCGAAAGATTTGTGGGTGACAGACAAAACCGTCCCATCCGGAACTTTGGAAGGCCCCTACCTCTGCTTTAAAAAAAATCCATCGATAAATTAAAACTTAAAAATCGAGACCGAACCTGGGATTGCGTATAATTCTAAATTCTTTTATAACGAAATTCGCCCCTTTAACAAGGATTTGTCAAATGCGCATTGGAATTTTGGGAATAAATTGTAAGTTAGCTAATCTGCAGTTACGTGAAAGATTGGCAAAGGCTTGTCAAAAGCACTTTTATTCACAAAATGCTGTTCATGGATCCCACAGTATAGTTTTGCTCTCAACTTGTAATCGAACGGAACTGTATTTTTGTTCAGATGACTTGGCGATTACGCACACCTATATCTTGAGCATTTTGCGCCAAGAAGTTAATGAAGAATTCGACCAAAAGCTCTACACATATTTTGGAGAAGATTGTTTTCTGCATCTTTGTCGCGTGACAACAGGTTTAGATAGCGCAATTTTGGGTGAAACTGAAATTCAAGGCCAAGTGAAGTGTGCTTATGAGCGAGTTACAGAGTTTATTGCTTTACCTAAGGAGCTTCATTATCTCTTTCAAAAGGCTTTATCGGTAGGTAAAAAAGCCCGTTCTTTAAGAATTGTACAAGGCGATTTAGCAGGCATTGAGCATGCTGTTTTTAAAACTGGAAAAGAACAATTTAAAAATCTTGAAGATGTCAAAATTTTATTCGTGGGCGCCTCAGAGATTAATAATAAAGTAATTTTGTATTTTAAAGAAAACCATCTTCAACACATTACTCTTTGCAATCGAACGACTGCAGCAGCAAAAGCAATGATTGAAACCCATCGATTAAAATTTTTGGATTGGAAAAGTATCAATTCATGGACAGATTATGATTGGATTATCTTTGGAACGAAGTCAAATGATTTTTTACTGACAAAATCATCCTTACACCTACCATTCCAATGTTCAAAGCTTTTGATAGACTTGAGTGTTCCTAGGAATATCGATCCGCAAATAGATGAGGATTCGCGTATTAGTTTGTTCAATATTGACCAGTTAAATAGTTCCCTAACTGAGCGTCGTCAGCAGATGAGTCACTTTCTGGGCAGTGCAGAGCAGCTTGTCCAGAAATTTACTGCAACCCATACAGATCTTTTCCTTCAAAAACAGCGAAAAACATTTGTCAAAGCACGCGAAGATATATCTATCTCCCTTTGATTCTTTATGCGCGTATCTTGCAAATGTCATTTATGCGCATCTTGCTCAAAAATATACAAATGCGCATATGA
>JACDDG010000199.1:1726-5256 GCA_013817115.1 Parachlamydiaceae bacterium
GTTTTTCCTAATGCTCATATTCGACAAATGTCATTTATGTGCAGGGGAATTATGAGCGATAAGTACATAGGAAGAAAAGAGATTCTGGCCAATTTGAAAGCGTTGCAAAAAAAAAGAAAGGCCTCTCTTGTGGTTATTAAAGGGCGCCGTCGCGTTGGCAAGAGCCGTTTAGCTGAAGAATTTGGGCGAAATCAAATTTTCTTACCCTTTACAGGTCTCCCTCCTCTTGAAGGTATTACGGCTCAAGACCAAAAAAATAATTTTGCTCAACAACTTGCAATTCATTATAAATTAAAAAATTTTACCTTCCTTGATTGGGGTGACGCTTTTACAGCTCTTGGCAACCTCCTGACAAAAGATCCGACAGTCATCCTTTTTGATGAGATCTCATGGCTATCGTATGAAGATTCACTTTTTCTTGCAAAATTCAAGGTCTGGTGGGATATAAATCATGGAAAATTTCCTCAGCTCGTTCTGATACTTTGTGGGTCTGTTTCGTCATGGATTGAAGAAAATATTCTTAAAAATACAGCCTTTTTTGGCAGAGTTTCTTTAACAATTGCACTTCAACCGCTTTCGATTAAAGAAAGCGTAGATCTACTTAAAAGTAATGGAGTTAAAGGATCAACTTATGATTTTTATAAAATCCTTTCAATTACGGGGGGTATTCCTTGGTATTTAGAGCAGATTCTGCCAACCAAGCTGGTGGATGGAAATATTTCTGATTTATGCTTTAATCCAAATGGTCTCCTAGTCGATGAGTTTAATAAAATTTTTCATGACCTCTTGGATTACAAGGAACTGTTTATAAAAAAATTCTTCTTATTTTAGAAAAGGGTATGCGGACGCAGGCTGAAATTCGGAAGGAAATTTACTACCCGCAAAGTGGTACTTTCAGTAACCATATTGATCATTTATGTATTTTAGGCTTTGTCTCGGAACACTTTCAGTGGCAACTTAGAACCGGTAAAACTGCTCGTCAAAGTTTGTATCGACTTAGTGATCCGTACATACGTTTTTATCTTAAATACATTGAACCCAATATTGAAAAAATTAAAACCGGAGTTTTTGAGTCTCCAGAACTTATAAAATTGCCTGGATGGGATAGTATGATGGGGTTTCAAGTTGAAAGCCTCTGCTACAAAATAGAAAATTGTTAATTCAGTCCTTGGAAGTCAGTGGAAGCGATATTGTTGCTGATAATCCGTATTTCCAAAGATCCACGACACGCAAACATGGTTGTCAAATTGATTATCTTGTTCAAACTAAGGGGTGGAATTTATTTGTCTGTGAATTTAAATTTAATAGGCGAATGATCGGAATTGAAATTATTAGTGAAATGACTGAAAAATTAAAGAACTTTTCAGCGCCTAAGGGGTTTGCAAAAATTCCCATCTTATTTCATTTAGGAGAAGTTAGCAGTGGGGTGCATGATGCTAACTACTTTTATAAAATTATAGATATTGGAGATTATCTAGAAGACACAGTTAATCATAAAAATTAGGAATATTTTTTTGCTAGTCAGTTATGGGCTTACAAGCGAGGTTGCACTGTTATGAGGCTTTCTCGCGTCCGTACCAGGGCGCATGTTTATGATGATTCGAACCCGGGTTCCGCTATCGCTGCACCCGGGCTATTTACAGTTCTCCCTACCGGGGGATAAGAGCTATGTAGCTTCTCAATTCAATTTTAAGGGTAACCTATCCCCCGGTAGGGAACTGTTAATAGCTCCCGGTGCAGCGATAGCGGAGCCCGGGATTCGGAGCATCACAAAACGTGCGCCCTGGTACGGACGCGAGAAAGCCTCATAACAACGTAAACTCGCTTATAAGCCCACAGTTTGATGAGAGAGACTGCTTAAGATACTTCTGTCTCAAGCTCCTCTAGTGGAGCAACAGCAATTTCATTTCTTTGTGGCATCCATTTGCGTCCAATATTGATGACAATCATGATCATTAAGGCTGGATAAAATATAGTCAGCACTGGTCCTGTAATAGCTGTCACACCCTTTAGTCCTGTAATAGAAATCCCAAAAGTAATCACTTGCGTGATCATAAGAGCCTTAAGGTATTGTCTTGAGTCTTTAAAGATCTTATTGGCAATGAAATCCGCAAATACAGTAGTGAGAGCCACAGATGTCGTAAAGCACGCCAATAGAACAGTAAAGGCTGAAAGCATGCCTAATTGGTGCCCCAACACATTTTTGGCAATCTGGACAAGAAGCTGCTCTTTCGGAACATGACTTAAGGGTTCTTCGTGACTAGCACTTAAGCAGATTAATCCAATATAAATAATAGCCAGAAGCAATGCTGCAACAAGCGAAGCTTTCAGTGTTTTTGATAGGCACAGCGACTCGCTTAAAGAGGATTGCCTTAGTATTTCTATTGTAGATGCAGAAAAGAAGAAAGCAGCGATAAGGTCCATGGTATTGTAACCCTCAGTTACACCTCTAACAAAAAGGGGTATCGCCGTCTGCGAAGAGATTGCATCAGGAGTCAAAGCGTCAAAGTTGACACCTTTGCTAATGATAAGAAAAAGGCAAACAAGTAAAAGGGGGGTAAGTATGTAGCCTAGTAGATCAAGAATGCGACTTTTTTTATAGACCATAAAGAAAGTTGCGATACAGTAAAGTCCACTAAAGAGGCATACGGATAGCGTAGTTTCTGTATAAGGAATCATGCTTGCATAAGCTAAAGCTACACAGCGAGGGCCTGAGCCCAAAGGTATCCACACAGTTAATAAAATTAAGGCAGCCAAGAAGCCCAATTTTTTTCCTAAACAACAACTGAAAAATGTGCCATAATCACCTTTATAGACGACCATGGCTAAGATGCCTAAAAGGGGTAAAAGTACAGCTGTAACAAAAAAACCTAGCGAAGCAAAGATCCATTGTCCTTCGGCAATTTGCCCCAGAAATAATGGAAAAATTAAATTGCCCGACCCGAAAAACATCGAAAAAAGGGCAAAACCGATAATGATAAATGATGGCTGAGGGGTTTTGGACATAGGACCTCGCAAAAAATATTGGAAATAAGATAGACTATGCATTTTTTCATATTAAATATCAACCCCTACATGGTGAGCGTCTAAGTGATGAGCAATTCCATTTTCTCTGACAGCTTAGATTATATTAAAGTCGCCATCGACGATCCTCTTTTTTATCAAAGGGCCTTCACAGCTGTTGCTAGGCAAAAAGAGCAGTCAAATGATGATATAAAAAAAAATATCGAAGATGAATTCGATCTTCTCTCTAGGTGTATCGACCGTTCCAGCCTCCAAGATGCTCCAACCATCAGAATGTTATTTCGGATTCGTAAATTGGTGAATGTTTTAATTGACGACAAAGGGGAATTAAATAAGGTTGCCCTAAGTCACTCCATCGAGTGTGTTAAAAATTCACTCTATTCACTCGGTCCAAATCGTCAATTCGATGCTAAGCACCAAGAGCATCTATTACAAGCTTTGATGCTTCTTCAGAACAGCAAGGAAATGCAAATCCTGTTGAAAAATGTTTCTACTCCGTATATGAA
>JACDDG010000200.1 GCA_013817115.1 Parachlamydiaceae bacterium
ATATTATAATATGGGGTCGTTTTTGATCGCTTAATCGCGGGAGCTTTCTCTTTGCCAAAATCCAAAATTTGGACGCACTTCGGTATAAGTGCGTCTGGACAAAGTCAATTAAGATATTGTGAACTCTCGTAGAGTCTTATATATTTTTTTTATTAGTTCAGTGAAAGAAGTTAAGGTTGCTAATTAATATAATATTTAGGTACAATAAACAAGTATATTAATATAATTTAAATAGGAGATCTATGAATTTAAATCCCATAAACGAATGTGGTTCTACAAGACCCTCTCAATCTCGTTTCACTTTGAGTAACATATGTCATATTTTAGGAAGAAGTTATCGCTTTGTGAGTAATATTTCCTGTGAAGGCTTATTGTTAATTTATAATTTGTTTTTTAAAGCAGTCGCGTGGACCAAGAAATTATTTGGAGTAATTCAGGCTAATATACAAACTGCCTCACTGGATCCATCGACCGAGCCGCAGCAACCCACAAAACCTGTGTCTGGAAATGATTCTGCTGCATCGGACAAAAAGATCATTACAGTCGACAATAAGACATCTTTTATCTCTCAGAAATCGACAAGAACATCTCGTGAGGTATTGTCAACTTCAGTAGAAAAAAAACAAGAATCTCTTCGAGTATTAAACACATTTCCCGAATGCGAGATGCTGAATAGGTTATTAGAAAAATTTTGCATGTCTTTTTCCGCAAAAAAAAATGCTGAATTACATGCGAGAAATTTTTTTGTAGAATTTGAAACGGCCATTAGCAATTTAGATGTCGGAACAAAAAATGAAATGATTTCTCAGCTTATTGTTCGTCAGAAAGAAATTGAATATACGCTGTCAAAGTACATAAAACCTGCATTTTCAAACATTACTGGAGAAGCTAAGCATGAATGTTTTAGTAAATCAGATATCGATGATCTAAAGAAACATTTCTTCGGAATAAACTTTGCTTTTTTTGTTATTGAAAATGCACCAATCGAAAATCTAGATTCACTTCGTCGCTATATGCAAATGTTTAGAAATGTCGATATTTTTACTGAAAATGTTTCACTTGAGGTTTTATCAGATATTTTATCTCGATTATCAAATTCGGTGATAAGTGCATCCTCTTTTAAATTCGAAACACTGAAATCTCAAATCGAATTTTTAGAAGATCAAATTAAAAAAGGAGTTAGCATCAGCAAGCAAAGGCTTCAACCAGAAGTTTTAGCTGTTGAATATGATTCCGAATCGGATGAATCTGAAGAAGGAGAAGGAGAATTTGTGGTTAGCGCTACGATTCACAATTTTAACTTACAAAAAATGTTATATGAATCGAACGACATTCATGAAACAGTTCTTAGCTCACTAAAAAAACGTGCTGCTCTGTGTCGGTTGGAGGAGTATAATTCTAAGATATTTAATCCAGTAACTTTTCTGCGAATTCTTCGCGATGTAGACCATTATGTCGGGGATATCGAGGCTTCGCATGAATTATTTGCACCATTGCAAGAAGCTTTTGATAAACTCACTTTGAAGTATTCAGATAGTAATACAGTTTTCGACATGTTCGATTTAAATAAAATAAAAGTCCCTCATAGTATCTTGGCTAAAAAATTGGGTGCAGCAGCATTATCTGATGAGACAGTTAGTATTATACCTGATACAGATGATGACTTATTAATAACTAGTTTGTATCAGCAAGAAGAAAATGCAGCTATTTTTGAAGCAGATCTTCAGTTTGCTCGCAATTTAGCTGGGTACTGACTGAACTGTCTTAAATTAGTTTAAAATTACGAATTGGATAAAATTTTAATTGCATAAGACACTATTTGCCAAGCATTTTACTTGCTAGTCGGTGTACTAGCAACTTGCGATACGTTACGCCTGGTCCCAACCAAAAGTGATGATCTCTGAGATGTTTTTTACCTGATGGCGCAACATCATTAGGCGGTCTACGCCGACAGCAACTCCGCAACAATCCGGCAAGCCCTTTTCAAGAGCACCTAGAAAGCGTTCATCCAAGGGAAGAGTTTCCTTTCCTAAATTTTTTCGTTCAAGATTGGCTTCGTTGAATCTAATGCGCTGTTCTTTAGGGTCTGCCAGTTCATGATAGCCGTTAGCTAGTTCTATACCCTGGAAGTAAACTTCAAAACGCTCGGCAACATCTCCCTCAGGACGAAGTCTAGTCTTTGCTAAAGCAGCTTGTGAAGCTGGATAGTAAGCCAGAGCGATGAGATTGTCTTTCCCAAGATGCGGTTCTATGAGCATTCCCAAAATTAAATTCAGCAAATTATCCTTGCTTTCTTCTTCGACACCACTATAGAGGGGGAGTTGATGGTCGTTGAGAATCTTCAGCAAGTCTTGGCAAGAACTTTTATAGGGATCTATTCCTACATAATTTTGAAATGCATCATGATAGCTTAAAATGCATCCTTGAATAGGCCCTAGAAATACTCTGACAAAATCGAGGGTTTCATTCATCATTTCTTCAAAAGTGAAGCCTAAGCGGTACCACTCAGCCATCATAAATTCGGGATTATGCTTAGTCCCGGTTTCCTCTTGTCGAAAAACATGTGCCAGCTGGAAGATGTCACCAATTCCCTCTGTAAGGAGCCGCTTCATCCCGTATTCCGGAGAAGAGTGAAGATAACGTTTTCCTGTTTTATGTTCTGTAGGGATGAGGTCGATATGTGCATCGATAGAAGCTGCTGAGGTGATCAGAGGGCAGTCGACTTCAAGCATATTTCGCGAATAAAAGAATTGTCGCGCGGCCGCCAGCATTTTGGAGCGGTCGCGCAGAATTTTTAGTCTAGAATTTTCAATCATGATACGCGAGAGACGTACTCTCCGTTGCGAGTATCAATTTTAACTTTTTCGCCTTCTTCGATAAAAATAGGCACTTGGATTTTGGCGCCAGTTTCTAAAATCGCAGGCTTTAAAACGCGTCCTGAAGCTGTGTTACCGCGGTCACCTGGTGCAGTTTCAGTAATGCGGAATTCCATGAAAGTTGCAGGCTCCACGCTGACAGGGTTGCCGTTATAGATAAGAATGCCATACATTGAATCTTCAAGTAACCATTGCTCATTATCGCCAATGTTCTCTAGAGGAATTGAAATTTGTTCAAATGTAACTTCATCCATAAACACTACACTGGTAGGCTCTTTGTAAAGCATCCGCATTTCAGTTTCGACAACATCTGCAAGGTCAAGTTTCTCACCTGACTTAAAAGTGCGTTCCATCACACGACCTGTCAGCAAATGTTTGAGTCTGACGCGGTTAAAGGCTTGACCTTTGCCAGGTTTGACAAATTCGTTTGTGACGATGGCGTAGGGATTCCCTTCCATTTCAACTTTCATGCCGGATTTGAATTCATTTGTGCTTACTTGTGCCATAGCCATCCTCGTGGGGGTAAATAGGATAAAAGCATGATGTTATCATATGTGGACATCTTTTGTCTATAGTGCGGAAACGAAAAGTAAAGGTATAAAATAGGTCGTAGGTTTATACCAAAATTGGAATGTTATTCGGTATAATCCTTAATTTCTTTCTTTTCTCGATTTTCCCAGAAGTCTTTTCCATAGTTATAGGTTAATTGAGTTCCGGCTTTCACAAATGAATTTGTGATAAATACAATGTGTAATATATTTCTTTCGCATAGGCATATGGGAGTGAGGTTGGGGGTGTCACTATGGTTGATAAATCTTGTTTCATTCCCTTCGTTAAGAGCATCAATAATCGTATAGTTCCATGACCAAAATTTCGTCGGATAGTGAAAACAATATTCATTCTGATTACGATTAAAACGATACAATCGACGTACGACCCCAGTAAATTCCCCAATAAACGTTCCTTGAGGAAGATCTTTTCTAGCGAAAAGGCCGTAACCCAATTCATTATCAATCCAACGAATCGTCGCATTTCGAATAGCACCAGAAGTTAATTCACATTGAAATTTTTCAGCAAGAGCTCGATTTTCCTCTCCTAGAAAGCTTGTGTGTAAAGTCCATGGACAGTTACTACGCATTTCTTTAAAAAAATTGTAATTCTGAAAATTGAGATGGCTGCGATATTTGACATGAAAATGATTATTGAATATCTCCGGAGTGAAATTTACAGCTTTGAATTCTCCGGGTTTGATGACTCCAATTTTTTGTTTGGTGTCAGGTGATAAAATTTTTATGACTCCTTCTTTTCCTAGATACTCAGCGAGTTCTAGAGCTGTAAATCCTAAAGAATTCTTTAAAGATTTAAGGTCTGAATTGATTGCTAAGCTTCGAAGTGCATCATAATCTTCTTTAAGCACAGCAAGGTGTAGGGGTGATACTTCATTGAAATTGTCCATTTTTCTGTCAGTCCTTTCGATACAAGTAAATAGATTCCTCTTGAGCGGGTGCACTAATGCACCGTGTCATTTAAATTGTCGTTAATTCCCAAGCGGGTAGGGTGTATACAGAAGTGCGTCCAAATTTTAGATTTTGGCTTTGAGAAAGCCCCTGGATTAATCGATCAAAAATGACCCAATATTATAATATGGGGTAGTTTTTATCGCTTAATCGCGGGAGTTTTCTCAAAGCCAAAAATCCAAAATTTGGACGCACTTCGGTATAGAGTTAAGGTGTTATTTTTGACTAAATCCGAGGCAAATTTTTGTTAGGCATCTGTACAGTCAGGTGTCCAGAGCTCCAGAGGAGCGGTATATGTCAAGCCCATAGAGATGGCCTTGAAGGGGCCAAAACTATGGGTCGATTAATAATTGCCGCAGAGCTTTTGAAGAGCGATAGAAGTCTATTCCTGGGTGAAGCCCTGAAAGGGCAAACCCGGGGTTGATCATATCCACCTATTAGTGATGATGAATCATGCGAATTCATTCCTAAAATTTTGGGGTTATGTTCTACCCCCGGGTTTGCCCCCGTTGGGGCTGCACCCGAGGAAAGACATCTACCGCCTTTCAGAGCTCTATTTCATTAGTGAATCAACCCATAGTTTGCCCCTCAGTCGCTACGCTATGGGCTATACATCTGCCGCTCCCTCGGAGCTCAGGGCAGATTACTGACTGTACGGACGCCTAGGGCTTAGACGCATAAAATTTGTGGATAAAATTTACCGTCATATTCTAAACACTTTTTACCTTTAATTCTACTCCCTACCCGAGGGTTATGCATACCGAAGTGCGTCTAAATTTTGGATTTTTGGCTTTGATAAAGCCCCGGGATTAAGCGATCAAAAATGACCCAATATTATAA
>JACDDG010000201.1 GCA_013817115.1 Parachlamydiaceae bacterium
GATGGATATCGTTCACCGGTGGTTATCTTTTGGTTTGTTTTGTTAGCTATGGGCTTGGGTATAATTTTCACTGTTATTTCAGCATTGGAACTTTGCACTAGTTCTTGTACAGCTGGTCACAAGTATCGTCTCTACGGTTTTTCTTTCGAGACACTTGGAATGATCTTTTTTCCAACTTTAACAATTTTACACTTTTTTTCCAGGTATTATTCGCAGTTTCACTACATTGTTTTTGCTTCTCTTGCAGTTGCTCTAGGGGCGGAAATAAAGTTTGTCTATATTCAAAAATATATTATTGGGCATTGGTGCCAGATATGTTTATCAATAGCATCGCTCGTGACTATAGCCTTTTTCGCCAGCATTACTGGACTCCTTAAAAATAACACCAATTTAAATAATTTGAAAGGGGGAATGATGAGAAACGCATTTTACGTATCAAGCAGTGCAGTTTTAATGACAATAGGTTTTTTCTTTGCTCAACAAGGTTTTAGCCCGTTTAATCAATTGCAAGCGGCTGAAGAGGCTTTAAAAAATGAGTTGATGTTTGGTGACTTACAGAGTCCAATTGAAGTTTACGTATTTACCGATTGGAAATGTCCGGCTTGTAGACAAATTGAGCCTATAATCTTTGAAACGAGTCCTAAAATTTTGAAACAAGCTAAATTATTTTTCATAGATGTTATTGTGCATGATGTCTCGCTTAATTTTTTGCCTTATAACCTTTCGTTCATGGTCCACAACAAACCCTATTATTTTAAATTGCGTCAAGATTTAAATGCTCTTTCACTTAAGACTGAAGAGCCGTCTTTAGAAGATATTCAAAAAATAGCAAAAAACAATGGAGTAAAATTCACTCCCATGAATTTTTCCGATCTTTCAATGGCAAACAATTATTTTGCCCGTTTGACTAAGCAATTTGAAATTATTAGCACTCCAACGGTTGCTATAGTTAGCAAAACCACTCTTAAAGGCAAAAAGCTTAATGGGAAGGAGATCACACATCAGGCCATTTTAAAAGCTATAGATGATGTAAAAAAGGAGTGAATTATGAAACGCACTATGTCAGAATTTCCAACTCTCATCTCTACTATTGGTCATACACCAATGGTAAAGTTGCAGCATATGGTAAAAAATCCTTTAGTTACCTTGTTGGTAAAACTTGAGTTTATGAATCCTAGCAGAAGTATTAAAGATCGGATTGTCTTACATATCATCGACGAAGCCGAAAAATCCGGCCTTCTCAAGCCCGGTGGAACAATCATCGAAAATACATCGGGAAATACAGGCGCAGCAGCTGCAATGATCGGAGCTATGCGTGGTTACCGTGTTATTTTGACAATGCCTGATAAAGTAAGCATAGAAAAACAAAATGCTTTAAAAGCCTATGGTGCAGAAATAGTCATTTTGCCCACTTCAGCTACAATCGAATCTCCGGATCATTATGTAAATCGCGCCAAAAAATTGGCAACTGAGATTCCCGGTAGTTTTAGGATTAATCAATACGATAATCCCAAAAACCCTGAAGCCCATTACTTGCATACTGGTCCTGAAATTTGGGAGCAGTCACATGGAATGATCGATTATTTTATAGCAAGTGGAAGCACCGGAGGAACAGTTAGTGGCGCTGGAAAATACTTAAAGGAAAAAAATCCCTTAGTGAAAGTTATCATGCCGGATCCTGTCGGATCTATCTATTATGAATATTTCAAGACTGGCAAAATCCCTTCAAATGGGAATTGCAACTATTATTTAGAGGGCGTTGGCGAAGATCATTTAGCCCTGGCTTTGGACATTTCATTCATTGATGATGTAGTCCAGGTAAGCGATCTCCAAGCTTTTAAAACAGCTCGTGAGTTGGCTCGTAAAGAGGGGATTTTAGCTGGGGGGTCTAGTGGGGCTAGCCTATGGGCGGCTTTGCAGATTGCAGAAGCTGCTAAAGATCCAATAACTATTGTCACAATATTGCCTGATGACGGGATCAAATACCTGAGTAAATTCTACAACGATGAGTGGATGAAGAAAACTTTTGGGGACATAGAGAGCTGAGTGAGTATCTTGAAGCTTTTTTAAGACAGAGACGCGACGGCGCAGACATAGTTATACACATAAGTTTTTTGATAAAAATGTTATGATTACAAGGTGCGAAGCAGCAATTGTAGCACAGCACGTCATTCCAATCATGCTTTTGACAAACAGGCTGAACTTTTTTTTGTTTACAACTACGCAAGAGCCAAACTCGCTTAAAGAGGCTACGCTCTTAGGTGGCTTTCTGGCGCCCCTACCGGCTACCGGGGCGCACGTTTTGTAATGATCCGAACCCCGGGGTCCGCTATCCTGCACCTGCACCCGGTGCTATTAACACCCTGCCGGGGTGATAGGAGCATGAATTGCTTTTCTAGATTTTAATTTAGCCGTATTTTAACGATGTTCTATCCCCCGGTAGGGGGAACTGTTAATAGCCTCGGGTGCAGCGATAGCGGAACCCGGGGTTTGGATCATGACAAAAAGTGCGCCCCGGTAGGGGCGCAAGAAAGCCACCTAAGTGCGTAGTCACCGTTGTAAGCCTTCCACATGTTCCTTGATGCGAGCGGCAGAGCCTTAATTGTGGACTACAAAGAAATTTTAGGGCAATGTTTTAGATGCATATCTTTTCAAAAAAAAGATTGAGTTAAAAACATGATTCAAATGCCGTGGATCGTAGCCTCCATTTAAGTCAAAGCCACGGTTTAGATTTTTGCTACGTCAGAGTTTGCTAACATTTTATCTTTGCAATATTATAACATTAATTGAAAGGAACGTAGTTTATGAGATTCTCAACAAAAGCTATTCATGCTGGGTACGAACCTGATCCAGAAACAGGTAGCATTATGCCTCCTATCTACATGACTTCGACCTACATCTTAGATGCCCCGGGTGAAACACGCGCTGGTTATGACTATACTCGAGCGGGAAATCCTAATTTTACCATTTTAGAAAAAACATTAGCAGCTCTCGAAGAAGCAGAACATGCCACAGTATTTTCTTCGGGTCTCGGAGCTCTCACAGCTATGATAAGCATGCTTTCAAAAGGTGATCACGTTGTAGCTCTTGAAGGTCTTTATGGGGGAACCTATCGTCTTTTCAAAAGCGTTTTTGTCCGCTTTGGCATAGAACTCGAAATTATCAAGCTAAAAAATTCCAATGAATTGGATTCCGCTTTAGCACAGAAACCAAAGTGGCTCCTATTAGAAACACCGACAAATCCACTTTTGAATAGTGTCGATATTGAAGCTTGCGCCCAGGTTGCCAAAAAGCATGGTGTGTTCACTGTTGTCGACAATACATTTGCCACCCCTTATTTCCAAAATCCATTGCGATTTGGGGCAGATATAGTATGGCATAGCACGACGAAGTATATCGGGGGGCATTCCGATGTAATTGGGGGTGCCGTAATTACGAATAGTTCTTCAGTTAAACATGAAATGGATTTCATGCGTAAAGCAATTGGCGTAAATCCGAGCCCTTTTGACACGTGGCTGACAACTCGTGGACTTAAAACCTTAGCCTTACGGATGGAACGTCATGCAGAAAATGGCATGAAAGTGGCGAAATTTCTTGAAGGTCATCCTAAAGTCAGTAAGGTGTTTTATCCGGGGCTTACAAGTCATTCTAGTCATGAAATTGCGAAAAAGCAAATGAGAGGTTTTGGGGGCATGGTTTCAGCTGAATTTGACCTCTCGATAGATTCTACAAAGAAGTTAGCGTCATTTTTTACGCTATTTGCTTTGGCTGAAAGCTTAGGAGGTGTGGAATCTCTTGTTTGTCATCCTGCTACGATGACGCATGCTTCGATTCCAGTAGAAGATCGTCATAAAAGTGGTCTAAATGATGGACTTCTGCGATTTTCGGTGGGTGTAGAAGATGGCGAAGACCTTATTGATGACTTATCTCAGGCCTTAGACCGGATTATGTAAATGCGTTACTATCTTCAATAAAAAAAATTTTTCGATTTTATAGGCAGGGAGTCTGTATCCAGTAATAGCCCTGACACAGATAATGGATTGGTGCTGATTTGCATGTAAATACTCCCTATGTCTGCGTAATTATTTTATGCTCCTCATTATATATGAGGGTACAATTTAAACATTATCGAGGTCGACTTCTTTTGTCTAGTTTTTATTTTAAATTACATTTTTCGGAGTGACCAAATAGCCGCACTCTAGAGGCTAGCAAACATCTGACAAAACAAAAATGTTGCTTATCATACCAATTAATGAAAATGTCCCCATCGTCAAAATAGAAAGTTCCCAGCAGTAGTTCGATGACTTATCGCAGGCGTGGGAGAGGATCAAGTAACAAGTCAAATCCAGCTTGATTTTATTTTTCAAAAAGCATACTTAATAGGAAAGACCCTTAAACTTTAAAATTGAGATCATTTGAATAAAATTATCCTTATAGTTGGTGTCTTCACCGGAATTCTGATGTTGATTTTCAATGGATACATCTCTTATGAATATGTAGAAGGATTTTCTAATTCTATCAAAGAAAAAAATGATAAACTTTCTGATATTGCTCAATTTAATACATACTTATCGCAATTGAAAGATGCCGAAACAGGTCAGCGAGGATATGTTATTACAGGCAATAAATCCTACTTAGAACCTTATGAGCAAGGTGTAAAATATGTTAACTCTTTAAATTCGCAAGCTTTTTTGGAAAAATATGAAAATCAATTAGAATTAACCGAAGAAATCCAAGAACTAAAGAAACTGGCACATATGAAAATAGAAAAGCTAAATTCTGTTATTAATACTTATAACAATTTAGGATTTGAAACTTCGCAAAAAGAAATTTTGAATAATGATGGCAAAAACGTTATGGATAGAATTCGTCTTGTTATTGATAGAATTTCGGGCGTTAAACAAAATGATATTAAGAAAGATGACGAAAAAAGTATTCAGCACCTGAAAAAAATTGTATCCATGATTTTTGTAATTAATCTTGTATATTTGATCTTGATAAGCATATGCCTTACTTTCTTTACAGAAATATAGAAAAATTTCAATAATTATTAAAATTGGTTTATTTTAAATTTCGAACTGTTTTTTTAACTTCATACGGCGTTTTATAGCGTAGGATTTAAATGAGGCTATGGGGGCATGTGTTCAGCTGAATTAAATCTTTCCTCATGCTATATGAGAGGGTCTATACCGAAGAGCGTTCAAATTTTGGTTTTTTGGCAAAGAAAGCT
>JACDDG010000202.1 GCA_013817115.1 Parachlamydiaceae bacterium
TTGGTCTTTGGATAATTGGCTTTTGTAAAATGGACTTGGTTTTTGAGGCCTCAGGATTGATGAACCTGAGGCTGCTTGGCCAATAAAAAGGTGGACGAGATATCCGGCTAGGTAATTGAGTTTAAGTTTGATATGGATGGGGTGGTCTAAAGGAGAAAAGCAGTGCAGTATTGATTACTATCTAGATCTTTCGTGCGGTTGAGAAAAAAGAACAGCGCGAAGCGCAAAATTTTTAGCCTAAAAGGGGCTGTGCATCCGATTTATTTGGAATTTTTAATCAAAAATTCCTGATTTCCGCACCCAGTATGCATTTTTTATAGCCTGTGATAGCTTATATTCGTTGGCATGAGACAAAATTCCTAAATAGGATTGCAGCCTTTGGTCCAATTCGACACTTTCCATTTTACCTTGTAGGTAGTTTTCATACACCTCTTTTAAACGCTTTTTCATCCGCTGTTTCGTTCGTATTCGAACCAATTTGTGTTTCAAAAAAAGAACATAGCCAACAAAATCGATTCCTTGATTTAATTTTCTAATAATTAGTTTTTTTGGGTGAAGCTCTAGTTGAAGGTGCTGATAGAGAAATTTTTGAATGTGCGGAATTAAAGATTTTAAATGATTTTCATTACAAGATAGGATGATAAAGTCATCGCAATAGCGTAGATAATATCTTTCTCGAAGTTTTTGTTTTATAAAATTATCTAACTCATGTAGATAGATATTTGCAAATATTTGAGAAGTTGCATTTCCCAGTGGAATTCCCATATCACCTTGTGGTCCTTTTACCTTAAAACTATCGATGATTACTTCGATGATTCTTAGTGCATTCTCATCTCCAATATTTTTGCGGATGAGAGTTTTAAGGCTCTGGTGGTTGACCGTATCAAAAAATCGTTTAATGTCCATTTTTAGCGCATAACAAGATTGTTTTCCATTCATGCTGACTTTTCTGATCATGCGATGTAATAAGAGAACTCCGGTATGCGTTCCTTTTCCAAGGCGACTTGAAAGCGAGTGGAAGATAAATTTTCTATCAAAAATTGGAGTTAGTATTGCATAAACTATTTGATGAACAAGTCGATCCCGCACAGATGCCCTGCTGATCTGCCGTTGTTTGGGATCCGAAACATAAAAATGGTCGTAGGTGCTATGTTGGTATTGGTGTGTGATTAAATCTTGTTGAAGTTGAAAAATATTATTTTCCAAATCCCGCTCGAAGCATTGAATATCTTGCCTTTTACGCTTACCTCGGCTATATTGATCCCAACATTCAAAAATATGAATCAACGAAGTCATTTTTTCAAAAAGATTGCGAGCTATTTTCATGAATCAGCCACGTTCAGTTTTAGACATTCCTATTTTTCATAAAATTTATGAGCTCTACAAAATGCTTCACAGTTATCATAGTCGTATCCCAAAAGCTGAGCGCTATACGCTCTGGCAAAAATGTGAAAATACCGCTCTTACCCTTTTAGAAACCGTCATCGAAACGGGGCATCAGAAAGGAAATGATCGCCTTCATTCCCTCTACGTTATCAGCAACAAACTTGATTTGCTCAAGGTGTTAATCCGATTAGCTAAAGATACGCGTACCATTGAGAATTCACAGTATCTTACTATCCAAACACTTATTCAAGAAATTGGTAAAATGATTGGCGGTTGGATAAAGTCCGTTCCCCACTAAGCATCAGCTCAGTAGGGAAAATCTAATCTAACAGTATTTCCGCAGGGCCGCAACGCCAATGTTGTCGTTGTCATAGTTGTTGTTGTTGACGTTGAGGCCAGACGGGCCGAAGCCCCCAACAACTACGAAGGCCCTGTGCCCATGCCCTTCCGCTGCACCGGAGGCAGAAACAGCTCATTGCTATGCCTACGTCCTGAATTTTATTAGGAGACCAGAGTGCTTGCTCTTTCTCGCTAGACAAAGGCACGAAGTTCTGTCTTGATGTACGCTACCATGGTCCATAAACCATTTGCATTCTGACATCTGCGTAATTAAGCAAGAGACGAACTGTTTCGGGTGAACCACTTTAGCAATGGCCCATCATTACCAAAACATCTGTATTGTCTTGTTTTTTGGAGTTATTGTCGATGTGTTTTTTTCGGTTGCAAGTTAGAGTCCTAGTTTGCTATCACACTGGATAGAAAGTCCCAGAGAATGTTGACAGCAAAAAAAAGGTTTAAGTATGCGACGATATGTTATTGAGTCTCTTTGCCCTAACCTGGAAAAGCAGGAAGCAAAGCTTATCGACTTAAGCGAAAACAAATTCAAAAGGCTTTAAATAAAGTGATAACTCTTTTTACTCTTAAACTTCTCTTTTCTCATTGATTTGTAAGGTTTTACTTAGATATGAGGTTCTAGTTCATAGAGAAGCTTCATTCCTTCGATTAATAGGTTCGAGAATGCTCCGATGCTCCCCTTGCAAAAAATTCTATAGAAAGTTTGTCTTCATCCGTCGCATTTGATACAATCAAACACAGCGGGTTAAACACAAAAAAATGTTTTATCACCCACGTTAGAGAAATTAATCACGGAGAATGAAAAATGAAAATGATTTTTCTATGGCGGATTAATCGATCAGATTCATTCGTCACGCTTTAAATATCGATGCAGGTTCCATTGTAGGAACTTGGCGTTACTCACCAGAGCGAAAGAGAAGCTAGATGGAGCCCAAATTGATCTCCTTTTTGATCGACCTGATGGGACAATTATTCCTGCCGGTTTAAATAAGTTACAGTTGAAGCTTGCAAAACACGAGGAGTTATTTGAAAAAAATTGCCGCAGGATTTCCTGCTTTTTCAAAAGTTTGCGCCAGCTGATTAAGCTTAACAAGTTGCCAAGCAAGTGATAAAAACCATACCAATTTATGCCTATAGTTTTTTAAGAAACCAATTGCACTTTTTCAGTCGCGTTAGCTTCTAAAGATGTCTTGTCATAGGCATTTACCATGGCTGCACTAGCATGTCCTGTGACTTTCATGATATCACTATCGTGAAATCCTTGCTGTTTAAAATATGTTACAGTGGAGGTTCTGAGGACATGAGGAGTTACTTTAAAGGGAATTGCCGCATGATTTCCTGCTTTGGCAAAGGTTTGGGCCAGTTGATTAAGCTTAACCGGCTTCCCGGTACGAGTAATAAAAACGACACCATTTCTATCACCAATATATTCTTTGAGTTTTTGCATGACACTCTGAGGATATGTTATGACAGTGGTTTTCTTTAACCCTCTAGTTTTGGATTGCTCAAAAACGATTTTGTTTCTCTCCCAATCGATATCTTGCGTTTTTAAAAATAGGACTTCATTAACTCTTTTTCCTCCCTGAATGATCAATTTTGCCATTAAGCACTCTCTAGGGCTTATTTTATCAAGCTCTTCTAGAAAAAGAATCCATTGGGATTGGGTCATCGCTAAGGTTTTGACTTTATCATAGACTTTAAAAAATGTTTTAGCGTTTCCTTCTCTGTTAGGAATAGCCCTGGTGATTAATCCTTGAGATCTTCTATGTAAAAACCGGGTGAAGGAAATATAGCAAGCGGCTCTTGATTGGCAACTGCACTCGCTCCATTTGGGGACTAGCTTGATCCGATCTATTATGGCTTCATGATTTACAAGGGAAAAAGCCTGTAAATTTAAAAGAGGCGAGATAAGTCCTAATTCTGCTAGCAGGCGCATGCCGGACTGATAATTTATACGAGTTTTCGGACTCAAAGTAGAAAGCCAAACATCGATTGCTTCCGAAACCGTAATTAGCTCTAGTTGCTGCCAAATCAGATTAGAGTGTAAGCTCTTTGCCTCTTCAAAGCTATTGCTGTTTTTCAGCACTAAGCTACTTGTGCTTGTGGTTGGTCGTCAATGTCATCACTTTTCTCCCATATATGTTTATAAAGAATATTAAAAAGCAAAATAGAGATCACCTTCTCAATAAGGTAAAAGAAACATTAGAATCTGAAAAACGTTCAATCATAATATTTAATTCAGAAGTAGTCTCTATTAAAAAAGGCATTATTTCAGCAGTAGAAAAATTGGGCTTAAAAATCCAGCAAATTTCAATTCCGAATCTTGAGTTATCTTGCCTAAATATGACATCAAGTCTCCAATGGAGTTTATTCTCGACCCCCCAGTGAAGCCTTGTGCTACCTTTGCAATTTTTTCGGCTTCAGGTTGAAGGCTTGTAATATAGTAAGATATTTCTTTTTTTGCATCGCTACTGCCTTCTTTTCTCTCTCTACAAAGCCGTACAATAGAATTGAGTTCTTTCCATTCTGATCTGCACGGCAAATCAATTGCTGAGATTACTGTACAACTCCTTGTTTCTATTCTTCCATGCCCTTTTTCAAGACTTTCCCAAAATGAGGCCCCACACATGCTTGAACCTTCATCCATTAGTTTCTTGAGGCTTGTCGTATCTCGGGATTCTTTAGCTTTTGCTTGTTCAATATCCAGCTGTTGAAATGCAGACGTTACCTCCTCCAAAAGAGTGGGTTGATTTCCTTTTACTGGTAATAAGTAGTCCGCTCCACATTCTATTGCCTTAGCATTAATTGTTTTTTGGGTGTTTAAGACATCGGCTGTTATAATTGTCCCTTTTAAATCTAAGCTATCCATTAATTTCGGGACGGCAGTAATTTCATTTGATTTATCATCGACTTTTAATTGGCCTAAACAAATGTCATTATCTGCACTCCAAGCATTAAGTAAATGGATTCCAGTTAAATTTGCTAGTTTGTCCATAGTTCCTCTTTTTGTTTGTCCATCAAAACTAATAACATCCCCATGAACCTTTTTGCGAAGTATATTCGACATCTCCAAAAGAGCTCTCTCCAATGTTTCGGGTTTAATGGAGTTGAACAGATTTTTAATTATTTCAATTAAAATCACTTCAAATCTCAGATTGGGGAGACCTTCTATCAAGTGATAACAAAGAGAAAGTACTAGATGGTGCTAATTCAAGATCTAGTTTGAGGTTATGGGTTTTGATTATTTTCGCGCATTCAAAACAGTAAAAAATAATTTAGCAGTACATGCGAGGAAACCTCTTGAGGCCGTCGCCCCTAAAGCTATATAGCATCTTGCATCTGCTTTATGACTTAAGAAGTTAACCCAAGTTTAACGGCTTCAAGTTTTCTTAAAGTACTTATAGTAAAGAACTTGAGGCTTTTGGGCGAGAAAAGTCAAATCGCAAGTCATTAATAATTAATGGGCTGCAACTTTGCTTCAATTGT
>JACDDG010000203.1 GCA_013817115.1 Parachlamydiaceae bacterium
AACCTTAAATGGGTCATGAAATATTAAGGAATCTACAATCGGCTTGAACAGATTAGATTCATTTGGGGAAAACAGTCCGATTTTTATGGCTTCTAACACAGCCTTTAGCTCCAGATTTTTTTCAACATAATTGCTTGGATTGTATCCATTAACATCTAATTCATGAACCTCTTCAGCTGTCAATCCAAAGAGAAAGAAGTTATCATCACCGACACGTTCCCAGATTTCAATATTTGCTCCGTCTAATGTGCCGATTGTCAACGCTCCGTTCATCGCAAACTTCATATTACCGGTTCCTGACGCCTCTTTGCCTGCGGTGGAAATTTGTTCAGATAAATTGGCCGCTGGATAAATAACGTGGCCATTTTTAACATTGAAATCAGGAAAGAAAACAACCTTAAGACGACCTGCGACATCCTGATCATTGTTGACAACTTCCGCCACACTATTGATCAATTTTATAATTAATTTAGCTAGAAAGTAACTAGGAGCTGCTTTCCCTCCAAAAATATATGTGCGAGGCACTATCTCTTGCTTAGGATTTTTCTTAATTCTTAAGTAACGAGCAATAATGTGAAGAATGTTCAAATGTTGGCGCTTGTACTCGTGTATGCGTTTAACCTGAACATCAAAAATTGAATTTGGATCAATTTTAACTCCAGCTTTGTCTTGAATGAGCAGAGCTAAATGTTCTTTGTTTTCTTGTTTTATTTTTTGCCATGCCTCTCGAAAAGCAGCATCCTCTGCATAAGGTTCTATTTTCGATATTTCCATTTCCATATTACAAATCCAGCCTGTACCAATCTTCGAAGTAATCAATTCAGCTAGACGTGGATTACTCAGTAGAAGCCAACGGCGAGGAGTGACTCCATTGGTAATATTAAAGATTTTATCTGGGTCTAATTTGTAAAAATCTTGCAAGACATCTTTTTTAAGAAGCTCCGTGTGAAGCTCCGCAACACCATTGACAGCATGGCTACCTATACATGCAAGGTGAGCCATGCGGATGAATTTTTCTCCATTTTCATCAATAATTGAAACCTTCCGAATTATTTCTGCATCAAATTGACCTGTTTTCCTGACTTTATCTAGAAAGCGATGATTTATTTCAAAAATGATTTGAAGATGACGGGGTAATAAGTCTTGAAATAACGGTAGAGACCATTTTTCTAATGCTTCAGGCAAAAGAGTGTGATTGGTATAAGCAAAAGTTTTTTGGGTGATATCCCATGCTTGATCCCAGTCCATTTTGTATTCATCAACAAAAAGTCGCATTAATTCTGCTATGGCGATTGATGGATGTGTGTCATTTAATTGCACAGCATAATGCTCGTGAAAAGTTTTTAACTCATGACCACGCATAAATTGCACACGAATCATGTCTTGCAAGGAGCATGAAACAAAGAAATATTGCTGCTCTAAGCGCAGCCGTTTGCCTTCAATGGCCTCATCATTAGGATAAAGAACTTTGGTGATATTTTCTGAATTAATTTTCTCTTGCACTGCGCTCCAATAAGCTCCGATATTAAATGCCTGGAAATCAAACGATTCTGTGGCTTCCGCTTTCCAGAGGCGAAGTAAATTTACCACATTGATTTGATACCCGGTAATAGGAACATCACAAGCAATGCCACGTACGGTTCTTGCAGGTTTCCATAGATTGCCATCGGCATATCCGCCAAAGCTAACATTGAAGGCAATTTCAGGGTGGATTATTTCCCACGGATTTGTTAAATGCAACCAATGATCTGCCATTTCAACTTGCCTACCATCTTGAATAGTCTGCTTGAAAATCCCGAATTCATAACGGATTCCATAGCCAACAGCAAGAATCCCTAGCGAGGCCATAGAATCTAGATAGCACGCTGCAAGACGCCCTAATCCCCCATTTCCTAATCCCGGTTCATGCTCTTGCATTACCAGTTTATCAAAATCTAGATCTAAATTTTTTAAGGCACCCCGCATCTCTTTTTCAAGATTCAAATTGAGAATATTGTTTAGTAATTGAGGTCCTATGAGAAATTCGGCTGAGAGGTAACTGACCGATTTTTTATCCGAAACAAGATATTTTTCGATAGTGTCCATCCAGCGCGAAAGAATTCTGTCTCTTACAGAATAAGCAACTGCATTGTACCAATCGTTAGGAGTCGCTGTGGAAGGCACGCGCCCACCTAGCAAATTTAAATTGTCGATGATGGATTGTTCTATTTCAGGGATAGTGACACCGGTTCGAATGTTTTCAATCGCTGGTCTATCTTGTAATCTATCATTATGCTTGCCCGGCTCTGACATAATCCCTCCACTTTTTAGAAACGCAGCTGAGGAGAGATAAAGCCTTTAAAGCGCGCAGCTTCAGTTCTAAACTTTAATGACTCCATTTTTTCACGTTAACGTTTCTAAAATTCTCAAACCAGTAAAAAAACTATAGCAATAATTTGGAAGTAAAAAAAAGAGAAATTTAACTTAATTAAGGATAATTTTGCAGCGCAGTTGGAACATCGCCCAACTGCGAAAATCTTTCTAGAAATCTGTTAGTGAATTAATGGAAAAGATAAAAAAAATTAATTACAAAAAGAATTTGACGTTATTGATTTTATTTTGCTCACCAACTAAAAATGAAACTGTCACAGTTTTTTCGTGTTCGTTTACAATTAATCTTTTGATACGAGCATTTTTATTTACTGCTAAGCAAAATTCTTTTGTGCTTATTGCATTATTTTCTAAGCGCACCTGGATGAGGCTTGTATTGCAGTTCACTGCTTTAATTAAATTTATCATATTTTTTCGAGAAAGTCTTGTTTTTCTAAAGCTTAAGACTTGTAATGATAAATTCTGATTATTTTTAATATTATCGCAAATTTCAGGAAAGAAAATATTAGTTTCAAGCCCGTATTGTCTTTCATCACGACTCAAACTTTCATTGAATTTATTCTCGTCGAGATTTAAGACGCCAACAGAATTTATGTTACCCATTGCTAAATTATTCATAAAAGATAACATGTCAGCATATTTGGCCCTTATTAACGAAAGAGATTTATGATTATCCTGAACTTCTAAAATAATTCCGCGACCGCGACCAAACGCTTTGTAAAAGGCAATCCCAGCACCAGCAATAACACTTAAGAGAGGATAAACCACTAATCCAGAAATAATTGTAGCAATTCTTTTTATATTAGCAAAAAAAGCACTTTTTTTGTCTAAATCATTGCATGCTTTTACTACATGGCCATGGAAATTGATCAAAGGTTTCACTAGTGATAAATTTTGATAATTGAATGGTATAATTCTATCTATTATTGAACTCATATTTCTCCTAAATTATTATTTGTAAGCACTGTAAAGCGCCGTTACAATTTAGCTAATTTAATATTTTAATTAACTTTCTATTTGATTTTACATGATCCACTAATTAAAACCAAATGTTTTTAAATCAAACCCAGCAACGATTTTATTTAAAAAAAATTTAAATATGGCTGAAGGAGCGTCTGTCAAGGCATTTTTTAAGAATATAAATTGATATAAATGGATTATCGTCTTATGCCGAAGTGCGTTCGCCATGCTTTTTTCGTGCTTTCAAGTTTGGCGGGCAGCTATACCGAAGTGCGTTCCTATTTTGGTTGTTGGCAAAGAAAAAGCTCCCGCGATTAAGCGATCTCAAATCTAAAAATCCAAAATTTGAACGCTCTTAGGTATACTATTGCCAAGGCCCTTCCCATTTGTGAATTGTAGATTGCTGTGTCCAGATCCTCCCGTTTATTAAGGCCTCCACAGCTGCTGCTCTTGCACTGAATTGATCTGGCTTAGATTCTGCTAGTGTTTTCTCTGCACCATCAGGTAAAAAGGTCGGATCAAATCCGAAACCGTTAGCACCTTTAGGCTCAACAATCATCCCTGAGATAGATCCTTTATAGATTAAAACTTTATTATTTTGATGATAAGCAAGCAAAACCGTCCAGATAGCATTGCGACCAATATAATCAGGCAAGTGATTTAGCAACCAACGAATATTGACGCCGACAGAAGCACCTTCAATTTCAAGCGAGGTATCATCTACAATGATACCTTCGTCCATTTGACTTGCTTTATGAGTAATTACGCTAATGGGATCTGCATCGATTTCTCTTAAATCGAAATGGGTGGCTGACAATGAGCAGCCAAATTTAGCAAATAGACATTTAAATTCTTCAAACTTTCCGAGATTACTGGTGTTTAATTTCCAATTCAAGTTTTTCATATTTTTAATCATTCGATTCTAAAGCAGCAATAAATTCATCTTCTGTAAGAATTTTCACCCCAAGGGACTTAGCTTTTTCATATTTTGATCCAGGATCTTCACCAACCAACAGAAAATCTGTTTTTTTACTGACGGCCTCTGAAACTTTGCCTCCGCGTGATTTAATAAGATTCGCGGCTTCATTTCTTGAAAAATGTTCAAGAGCTCCCGTTAAGATAAAACTTTTGCCGCTAAAGGCATGCCCCTGGATAGCAAGAGTATCTTCGACAAAAGGCGCTACTCCATATTCTAAAAGACGCGCAATCTCTTCTCTGTGAACCGGATCTGCAAAGTAAGAAACGATCGACTTCGCAACTTTGCCGCCAATTCCTTCAATATCCATAAGCTGCTCTTCAGTTAATGCAGAAAGCTTCTCAATATTTTCTGTCTTTCGTGCAAGATCCTCGGCAGTCCCCTTACCTACATGTGCTATTCCAAGTGCCATGATAAAACGGTCTAATGGAACAATCTTTGATTTCTCAAGACTTGTCAGCAAATTAGTGATGGATTTTTCTTTAAATCCTTCAAGTTGAGAGAGTTCATTAGTTGTCAATCTATAGAAATCTGAAGGTCGCGAAACAAACCCTTTCTCCACAAGCTTTTCGACAACTTTATCTCCCAAATTCTCAATATCCATTGACCCTTTTCCCACAAAATGAATAAGGCGGCGGATTTGCTGCTCGAGACACCCCTTAATATTCGGGCAGCGAATAGCTACTTCTCCAGAAACTTTGACAACCGGAGTTTCACAAACTGGACAGATCGTCGGCACGAACCATGGAATGCTGTTTGCCGGACGTCTTTCGATAATAACTTTAACGACTTTAGGGATGACATCTCCCCCTTTTTCAATATAGACATAATCACCTACACGAATATCTTTACGCTCTATCTCTTCACTATTATGAAGGGTAGCCCTACTGATGGTTCTTCCGGCGACTAATACGGG
>JACDDG010000204.1 GCA_013817115.1 Parachlamydiaceae bacterium
GGGTAGCCCTACTGATGGTACTTCCGGCCACTAATACGGGTTCTAGTTCTGCCACAGGAGTTAACACCCCTGATCGGCCGACATTTACAATGATCTCTTTAATCCAAGTAATAGCTTGTTCCGCAGCAAATTTATAGGCAACAGCTGAGCGTGGATTTTTTGCAGTATTACCCAGCTTTTTTGCTGCACGCCGATCATTAACTTTTATAACTATTCCATCTATATTAAAGGGCAACGTGGGCCGCAATTTTTTAACTTTTTCAGCAAATTCCCATATCTCTTCTAAACTGGTGCACTTAGCCACCAAAGATAAAGTTGGCAGCCCAAAAGTCCTAAGAAGTTCATGAGATTCATATTGTGAATTGACTGAGAGCGTCGATTCTTCCGCTATACCATAAAAAGCTACAGAGAGATTTCTCTTAGCCACTTCTTTTGGATCTAAAAGCTTTAATGCACCTGCTGCTGCATTTCGAGGATTTGCCCACAACTGCTCTTCAGCTTGTGTACGTGTTGCATTAAGTTTTTCAAAAACATCATTTTTCATAAAGACTTCTCCCCGCACTTCTAAAACTTCAGGAGGATTTGCCCCGGCAAGCTGCAAAGGAAGCAATGCAATCGTCTTCATGTTATTTGTGACATCATCTCCTTTTTTGCCATCACCTCGTGTAAGAGCACGCACAAATTTACCCTTTTCATAACACACAGAAATAGCAACCCCGTCCATTTTCAATTCACAAGAATAGGCGAGATCTGTTTGTTCAGTTATCTTTTTCACGCGCTTTATAAAATCAGCGATTTCATCCTGACTGTAACTATTTGCTAAAGACAGCATGGGTGTTTTATGCACTATAGATTTAAAACCTGAAGTTAAAGCCTCTCCTACGCGTTGTGTCGGAGATGTAGCAAGTACCCATTCAGGATGTAAGGACTCCATTTCTTCAAGCTTTTTGTAAAGAAGATCAAACTCTTCATCAGTGATGACCGGTTGATGATCTATGTAATAGAGCTTACAGTGATGCCAAATTTCCTGGCACAAAGCCTGATATACATCATAATCGGGATTTATAAGTTTCATGCTAATCCGGCTTTAAAAATATTTTTTCATCTAAATTTCTGAGTTTTGCCCTTAAATTTCTGTGGATGTAGTGATTGTAGCCGACCCAATAATTTAACGCAAAGTCTTGAGAAGTTAAATATATTCAACTTTTTTTGTTAAGAAAATCTTTTTTTCTATAGATTAAATTTTAATCTCTCAATTAGGAGCTATTCCATGGAAACGTGTTCGTCCAACTCCCCATATGTAGTAAATAATGGATTTGACCACTATGGTTTAAACGAAAATATTCCACCTAAAAATAGATTTCTCTCGGAGCTACATTCTAAAATTGACTCTTATATAGGCAAAGAAATCTTCGTCCCTTTGTGGACTGCCATTTTAAGAGATTGCGAAGTTAAAGAATGGATAAGTGAGGGCGAGCATACTTTTCGATTAATTTTGGATTCAGCCTATCAGGCTGAACCCAAGTTTAAGCATGAACAAACTTTCTTAATTGAAAAAGAAATTGTTATAAAAATTATCCCTGAAAGTAAGGAAATAATTTTCCCTCACGTTAAATTTTTATTTGAAAATAAAAAAGCACTAAACCCAAAGCAAAAGGAACTTAATGCAATTTGGGGATGGGCGCAACATTTTGGTTGTATTTTTACGGGAGTAGGCTATACACAACGTTGGGACAACGTGCGCAATAGAATCATAAATGACAACATAAATGATGCGGCACAAATTTTTCAACCTTATGCTACCCCTATAATTTTTTCTCTGCAAGACACAATTAAACAATGGAATGAGCGAGGCCGTCAAAAAATTGGGTCTTGAAGATTTAGAAATAGCAAAACGTAGTAAAAACGTAGCTCTTCATACCGATCATGTTTTTAAATAGCGGGAAGCCATGACACCTTTGACAATCATACACCATCCTGAATGTATACTGCACCTAACCGGACAAGGCCACCCTGAATGCCCGGAAAGGTATATCGCGGTTATAAATGAATTACAAAATCAGGGATATTTGCAAGAAGCTAGCTTTAATCTCCTAGCTAAAAAAGCATCTAACGCTGACATTTTACGTTGTCATTCACAAATCTATGTAAATCGTGTGAAAGCAGAATGTGAATACCTGAGAATGCTCAATATACCTGAAGCGACTTCGATGCTATCAACCGGGGATGTACAAATTTGTTCTAATTCTTTTGAAATTGCACTGCTCGCTGCAGGTGCAGGCCTTTTAGCTGTCGATAAAGTCATGCAAGAGAAGTCTAAAACTGCTTTTTGTGCGATGCGACCCCCAGGTCACCACGCAACTACTTCTCAAGGAATGGGATTTTGTCTTTTTAACAATATCGCTATAGCAGCACGATATGCTCAGGCAACCTATAACGTAAAAAAAGTATTAATTGTAGATTGGGATGTGCATCACGGCAATGGCACACAAGAAATTTTCTATAATGACCCTTCGGTTTTTTATTTTAGCACCCATCAAGAGGGAATTTATCCTGGAACTGGCAAAAAGGAAGATATCGGAGCAGGAAACATCTACAATTGCCCAATTTCCGGAGGAAAGAATTCACGGCTCGAGGTCTTAAAAGCTTATGAAGATGATCTTGCTAATGCCATGCTGCTTTTCAAACCGGAACTAGTGCTTATTTCTGCTGGTTTCGATGCACATCATACAGATCCTCTAGGAGGGTACGATGCGCATTGTGGAACACCTCAGGCAGGTTTTGATCTTATAACTCAGGATTTTACAACTTTAACGGAAATTGTCCAAAAGATTGCCAAAAAGCATTGCCAGGGTAAAATTGTTTCAATATTAGAAGGCGGTTACAATCTTAAAGCATTAGCTGAGAGTGTGCGCGCGCATACTAAGATTCTTTCGGAATAAGGTTCTCAGATAAATTTTTAGCAAAGTGAATTCAATTCATGGCAAAATTAAAAATTGACTTGCATGAAATTTTTAATAAGGGGGATCTGATCGAGAAAGAGCTCCATCGCGTCATTAATGAGGCCGTTGCCAAGAAAATTACATTAGTGGAAATTATTCCAGGCAAAGGAAGTGGACAGCTGAAAAAGAAAGTTCTCCGGTTTCTTGAACAAAAAGAAATCAAGTCCCTTTATCATCGCATTGAAAAAGACAGTAAAAATTTCGGTCGGATCTTTGTGCATTTTAAATTTTCGTAGCGGAGTGCCACCACAGGGATGAAAAATTGAAAGGAGGTTACAAAAAGTTAATTTAACGGACTTATGCCGAAGAGCGTTCAAATTTGGATTTTTGGCTTTGAGAAAGCCCCGGAATTAAGCGATCAAAAATGACCCCAATATTATAATATGGGGTCATTTTTGATCCTTAATCGCGGGAGCTTTCTCTTTGCCAAAAACCAAAATTTGAACGCTCTTCGGTATAGACGCATTTTACATAAAAATCTTTTTTTTGCATTAGTAAATTTGACTTACTTAACTTCCTGCTAGAGACTCTTTTTTCATCTCAGTTTCAAGCTTATTCCTTTCGAATTATTTTTTTTAAATCTCAACTCAGCGTTTTTAGATTGTAATTTTTCTAACTCCTAGCTATAACCAAGGTTAATTTTGTTTACTCATTCCCTGGAAAAACAGCACAAATAGCACAGGAACACAGCAGTGAAAACGATGACACCTAAAACAGAAAAATTAATTCGAATTGGGTCCAGAGGCTCTAAACTTGCACTCATCCAAGCAGAACGCGCTAAGGCTCTCATTCGATCTATAAGGCCGTCATGGCAGATTGAATCATCGTGATTAAAACTTTAGGGGATATCGATAGAGTTAATCCCCTTCACAAAATCGGCGGAAAAGGTGCCTTTGTAAAAAACATTGAAATCGCATTATCAAAAGGCGAAGTAGATGTCGCTATTCATAGCCTAAAAGATGTGACATCAAAACCTGTAGAAGGTCTAGAATTTGCCGGATTTTTAAACGCTGAAGCAATCACAGACGCTTTTATCGCGCTGGCTCCACACCGAAAGTTGACTGATCTTCCTCCTGGCTCCACAGTCGCTACTGGAAGTCTTCGACGCAAAGCAATTTTAAAAAAATATTACCCAGAAATCAAAACGGTAGAAATACGTGGAAATGTTGATACTCGTATGGAAAAATTGGACAGAAAGGAATTCCATGGAATTTTGCTCTCAGAAGCGGGACTTATACGACTAGGCTTCAAAGATAGAATCACTCAGCATTTCACACCGCGTGAATTTTGCCCTGCACCAGGACAAGGTGTTATTACTCTACAAACTAGAATAGATGATATCGAACTTAAACAAATCTGCAATGCAATCAGCGATCCACAACAAGCCGTAAAATCACAAATTGAAATCGCTTTTTTAGAGCATCTCGATTTCGATTGTCACTCCCCTCTTGGTGCTCACGCTCTGATCAAAGAGGGACAAGTACATTTGCAAGTATTCTTGGCCAATCAAGTAATGGATCGATATCTTGAAACAGATTTGGTGTGGGAGCTGGCAAGCGCTAAAAAAGGAGCTCTTGAAGCTGCTGATCGTGTCAAAGAATGGTTAAAAATCAATGGATAGAGGGATGACAAATCTTGAAAATCAAAGAATTGTCCTATTGCGAGAAGTTACGCAAACCCAAAGCCTAATGCTTTTGCTCCAAAAATATGGTGCCAATCCCATCTCTGTTCCTCTACTAGCCTTTGAACCCATTGATGAAGAATTAAAACTTATAGACCACGAGTTTTTGCAACCTTTTACTGCGATTTGCTTTACAAGTGTCAATGGAGTTAACTTTTTTATTAAAGCTCTCTTACGCACTAATTTCAATCCAAAATGCTTATTGCAGAAAAAAATTTATGCTGTAGGTCCGAAAACAAATGAAAAGTTACAAGAATATGGGTTAAATGCTAAAAGTCTTCCGAAAGAATATAGTGCAGCAGGTTTATTAAAATTGCTTCCTGATGATTTATCACAGGAATACTTTTTATTGCCGATGGCTGAAATCGCCAAGGAGACTCTTGAAAAGGGATTGCGAGCAAAGAATGCACACGTAAAAGTTTTGAAAACTTATAAAACTCTCTTGCTAGACCCTCAATTTGATCTTGTACGCGAAGAAGACTGGGTCATTTTCACTAGCCCTTCAACGGTCAATCATTACT
>JACDDG010000205.1 GCA_013817115.1 Parachlamydiaceae bacterium
GCATAAAGCACCATCCTTAAGGCTGCTACATTCCTGTTCTGACCTAGTTCGGACTACTTTATTCCATGAGGTCCCCGGCAAAAGTGGTAGCTGCTATGTGCAGCAAATCATGAAAGGCTAATTCTAATAAATAATCGATTTAGTCGCAAGCGATTTCTAGAAAAAAAACATCAGACACTACCTTCATCTTTTCTCCAAATACGTGCATCGATGATCGTACGGAATTGTTCAGACGAAGCGTATTCAGCATGTAACATGTAGTCGCCATTTTCTTGCAATTCATAGACTTCAAAACCTTCAACTCCGGCCTGGCCATGAAATTCCCAGGCAATTGTTTTTTCGTCAACAATACCTGTGCCTGCTGCTGATCCCACAGCTTCACTTTGCATATCAATTTTGAATTTAGTGTTATCAAAGCCGTAAACCAGAAAACGATTTTCAACTTTTTCTGAAATTCCTTGCATTTCGACAACCTGATTGCAAATTAGTCTCCCCTGCTCGTCCTTTTCAATTGTCCATCGTGTGTAAAAACGTATCAGCTCTTTGGAAACATTAAAGGTTATGCGTCCAGCCCCTACCCAACGCCCTGGCGTAAAAAGAAATAAATGAGGTTCCATTAGAACATAAATCTCCGGCTATAGATGCTCTGTAAAATTCCAAGAGCTGTCATGGTCGATAAAATTGAAGTGCCACCATAAGAGATTAGCACAAGGGGTACTCCTGTGATAGGCAATAAGCCGCACATCATGCCAATATTAACTAAAATATGCATGGCTAAATATACAGTTATACCAGCAGAAAGTAAACGTCCAAAATGAGTACTGGCTACAGCTGTGACTTGAAAGCTAAAGTAAAGCAAAGCATAGAAAAGAATTATGACAAAAAGTGAACCGGCAAATCCAAACTCTTCCGCAAAAGCGGGAAACACAGAGTCCGTATAAGCCTCAGGAAGCCATCCCCCTGAAGCATATTCGCTATTTCTCCACCCTTTTCCAGTGAGCCCCCCGATCGCAATAGAAGTAGCTGCAGCTTTTTGGTGATGCGTATTTGGGTCTAAACGATCAAATTGGTATGCCTTAAGAACTTTAGTAGCGTGAGGACGTATTTGCTCATGTGAAACGATTCCTGCAAAAATAAGTGCTACAAGTACCAAAATACAAATCGCCAAAGTACTCATCGTCTTTAAAACCCACGGATGTATATCCCCAAAATAAAACATGACAAGAGATATGGGAAAAAGAACCAAGGCTGTTCCGAGATCCGGCTGTTTTAAAATAAGCGCAAATGGGATTGCGACAATTAAAAGTGCAAAAAATGCTGTACTCACACTCTGAGTTTGGTTGCTACGTCTCTCCAAAAACCAACTCAGGGCTATAACAACAACTAATTTTGCATATTCCGAGGGTTGGAAATTCATACCAATCAAAGGCAACCGATACCATCTGTGAACACGCTGAATCGAATCAGTAAAGAAAAGTCCTACGAGAAAAAAGAGCATCAAAATGTATAAGAGCCATGTCCATTCGCGGAGCTTGTTGTAGTCGAATCCTGCAAAAAATATAAAAGCACCGATTCCAAGAAGTACTCCCTTGATTTGACGATTTACAGCGGGCGTAAAAAAAGAACCTTCCAAAGCATCCGGAGAGCCATCTGTCGAGTATGCTGAAATAGTAATCAAACTTACAAAAAGCAGTGCAATAAGCACAGGAATGACTCTGAAGTCAATGCGTAAAAGATGTCGGTAGCTCCAGATCATAAATGAATAGCATGCGTAAAATTATTTTTTAGCGGATGGGGTATACTCAACTAGTATATACCGAAGAGCGTTCAAATTTTGGTTTTTGGCAAAGAGAAAGCTCCCGCGATTAAGCGATCGAAAATGGCCCCATATTATAATATTGGGTCATTTTCGATCGCTTAATCCCGGGGCTTTCTCTTTGCCAAAAACCAAAATTTGAACGCTCTTCGGTATAAAAAGTCTAAAAGTCATTTTATACAGAGCGAGGTTTAATCTGTAGTCAAAAATCTAAAGCAATATAGGATAAAATAAGTTGGATCAAGGTTGCTGAAACCACAAATATGTGATACACTCCAAAAGATGAAAACCATAATCAAAATTCTTAAGGAACATTTCGAAAGTGTTGATTCAACCAACAATAAGGCCGCTCTACAAAGTACTCAAATTAAAGATAGAACATTGCTTTTGACCACGGCTGATGAACAGACATCCGGAAGAGGGCGTTTTGGACATCAGTGGTTATCCCCCAGCAAATTAAATTTTTACGGCTCATTCAGTTTTTTATTTGATAGTACAAGAAAAGATATCGGCAATTTACCGCAGGTCTTAGCAATTTCTGCTGCTAAAGCTCTTCATAATCTCGGAGTAGCTATAGAACTTAAGTGGCCGAATGACCTTATCATCAAAGGGAAAAAACTTGGAGGAATATTAACTGAGGCAAAGGTAAATGAGCACCCAAATCATATTTATATGATTATTGGAATCGGCATCAATATCAATATGCCGGAAGAGATGTTGAATAACCTTGGAAGACCTGCGACTTCCCTAATGATTGAATTACGGGAAATAAATGACATTCAGAAGATTCGCGACATTCTCCTTCAAGTTTTTATACAAGATCTAAATCTTTTTATTAAGTGCGGATTCACTTCTTTTTTAGATGAGTATAAAGAAAAACTTTGCCATAAGTCCGGAGATCAAATTCGCTTCCATGTACATGGAGAAGTGCTTGAAGGCGTGTTTAATGAAATTAGTGAAAGCGGATCTCTTAAGCTTTTCTTGCAGGATGGAACTATCTCTGAATTTACTTCTGGAGAGATTTTTTGAAAATTTATCTAAAATACAATTAGCTTTTATTTACTGGATCTGATATGCTAGGTATTTAAACTCCAACAAAAGTGGAATAATGACAAGAAGTTTTACAGATTTGAATTTGCATCAAGCAATTTTAGATGCCATTACAGAATGTGGCTATACAACACCAACTCCTATACAAGCTGAGGCGATCCCGTTGATCACCGCAGGGAAAGATCTCCTTGCATCAGCTCAGACAGGAACCGGTAAAACAGGAGCGTTTCTCCTGCCTATCCTTAATCTTTTAACGACACCAACTGAGAAAAAAGGTTATGGCCCGCGTGTCCTTATCTTGGTACCAACACGTGAACTTGCGATGCAAGTTGCCAATGAAGCCAAGAAGTATAGCCGCAACCTTCCAAGGATGCGTACAGTTTGTGTTTATGGTGGAACTCCTTATGGAATCCAAAGTAAAGAGATGAGTCGCCCGTATGAAATTCTTGTTGCTACTCCTGGTCGTTTAATTGACCTGCTTGACCGTGGGCGTGTGGATTTTAGCCGCATTCAAATGCTTGTTCTTGACGAAGCTGACCGCATGTTAGACATGGGTTTCATCGAGCCTGTTAAGCAAATTGCAGCAGCGATTCCCTCTAAAAGACAAACATTATTGTTTTCTGCTACGCTAAAAGGTGAAGTTCTTAGCCTATCGAAATCGTTATTAGACAATCCTGTAGAAATCAGCATCGCACATGAAACCGAAAAACATGAAAATATTGAACAACGCCTTCATTATGTTGATGACCTTTCACATAAACACCGTCTTCTAGATCATTTGCTTAGCGATCCAACGATCAACCAAGCGATTGTGTTTACATCTACAAAAATCAATGCTGATCAGCTTGTAGATACATTGTACGAACAGGGTCATAATGCAGCAGCTTTGCATGGCGATATGAACCAGCGTCAGCGAACACGTACTCTTGCGCAACTTCGTCGTGGGGAAATTCGTATTTTGATCGCTACGGATATTGCTGCAAGAGGCATCGACGTCTTGACAATTTCTCATGTAATCAACTTTGATTTACCTAATTGTGCGGAAGATTATGTTCACCGTATTGGTAGAACCGGTCGTGCCGGTGGCAAAGGTGTTGCTTTATCCTTTGCTGGTGGACGCGATGTTCAACTGGTTAGACGTATTGAGCAATTTACAGGCCAAAAGCTAGAAGCCCATCTGATTGCTGGTTTCGAACCAAAACGACGCCCATCATCAAGTGGCGGAAATGGCGGACCTCCACGCGGACGCCGTCCTTCTTCATATGCGCCTCCCTACTCACAAGCCGGAAGAACAAATAGTTCAGGTGGAAGAGATTATGGGGATGGCAGTTCAGAAGGTCGTTCTGAGGGAAGAAGTTCAGAAGGGCGTAGTTCAGAAGGTCGAAGCTATGGTAATAACTCCGGTGGCGGCAGAAGTTTTGGTGGCAACTCCGAAGGTAGAAGCAGCAGCTTTGGTAATTCAGAAAATAGAAGCTCTGAAGGCAGAGGCTACGGAAGTTCTAATGGCAGAAGCTCAGAAGGCAAAAGCTATGGCAACTCCGAAGGCAAAAGCTACGGTAGTTCAAGTGGAAGAAGCTCAGAAGGTCGAAGCTATGGCAGCTCAAGCGGTAAAAGCTATGGTAGCAGCTCAGGTAGCAGTTCAGGTGGCAGAAACTTCGGCCCAAGTTCAGGCGCTGGCAGAGGCCGTGGTCCAAGCTCAGGCTCAACTGGCAGAAGCTACGCTGGCGCTCCAGCATCTAGAGGTCAAGGCTTTAAAAGTAGTGGACCAAGAAAAGCAGACTAAGGTTTAGCTTTTATCTAGCGATTTCAAGAAAACCTAAAGGATATAAAGTCTTTTAGGTTTTTTCGTTTTTACACATTTTCATAAAAATATAGCCATAAAATGTTTTTTGTGACAACTGCAAGGCTCTGCTGCTGATGGGACTAAAAGAACCCGCTAGCCTCCATATGAGTCTAAATCACGATTTAGACAGCGAGCTGTGTAGCAGCAAATTGTAGCACTTCATTCCAATCACACTTTTAACTTAATCTTTTTTTGAAAAGTTATGCATTTAAAACATTCTCCTAAAAATTTTTTTGTAGTCCACAGCCAAGGCTCTGCCGCTCGCATCAAGCAACCTGTGGAAAGCTTACAGCGGTGGCTAGGCACTTTTGTGGTGGCTTTCTGGCGCCCCTACCGGGGCGCACGTTTTGTAATGATCCGAACCCCGGGTTCCGCAATCACGGCACCCGGGGCTATTAACAGTTCCCCCTACCGAGGGATAGAACATCGTTAAAATACTGCTAAATTAAAAGCTAGAAAAGCAATTCATACTCCTATCCCCCGGTAGGGGGAAC
>JACDDG010000206.1 GCA_013817115.1 Parachlamydiaceae bacterium
CTGTTAGTGAGGGTGAAAAAGATTCTGAATCCGAATCCGACTCTTTAACGAAAAAAAACGCTCATGCTGATGATAAAATTAAAACTGAAGAATAAGAAGATGTAGGTGGAGTACGGGAAGTAAGGCAACTGAATAAACGTCAACTTCTAGTTTTAGATACACAAAGGGCTGACTCGTAAATCACGACGAGTCAGCCCTTTTTATTTTATGAGATAAATTATCAGACGTACATTTTTTGTTGGTTTTTTCTCTCGGAACGAGGTTTTTTAGGTGTTATTTTTGTTTTATCAGACGTGGAAAGAATTAACAATTGAGACAAAAATGTACATAAATGAATAAGGAAGGACTTGGCAAAAATGTGCAAAGCGTAGTAGACGTATTAAATGTCGAAGAGTAAAAAAAATGTATTTGTCCACTTGTGCCCACTTGTGCCCACTTGTGCCCACTTGTGTCCATTCAGTCCACTCTAAGTTCACCCTTCTTCAACTTTTTATCTCCTCATAAATTATTCATAATAAGTTATTTGCGACGATTTTTTCAGCTAAAATACGAAACATATTGAAAGCAAAAATCTCATCTGCTAAGATCTGCAGTATGTCTCGCTGGCATAGCTCAATTGGTAGAGCACCCGACTTGTAATCGGACGGTTGTGGGTTCAATTCCTACTGCCAGCATCTTAGTTTTTTTTCCCATTCTTGGGGGTGTCGCATAGTGGCAATTGCAAGGGACTGTAACTCCCTCGACTCACGTCTTCGCTGGTTCGAGTCCAGCCGCCCCCAACTTTCCCAATATATTCAGCTCTTTAAAAATCAAGTTTTTGTCAGATCTCAAAGTTAAATTTTGCTATATTTTATGCAAAGGATCTTAAGGACAAAGGACAATAATGATATTTTTAATTATACGAAATT
Organism: Parachlamydiaceae bacterium; assembly: GCA_013817115.1. Lineage (GTDB taxonomy): Bacteria > Chlamydiota > Chlamydiia > Chlamydiales > Parachlamydiaceae > JACCRY01. The sequence continues at coordinate 909 of JACDDG010000206.1, forward strand.
TCTTCATCTCGCAGTGGCTAATAATTAATTTTCGTATAATCCATCTTTATGTTAATAATTCATGTAAGAATGAAAAAATCGCTAGACACGCCGGTCGAAATCCAATGGGATTTTGCGGTCATAGATAAGGACATGAGGAACATATCTCATTAAGAAAAAAACAGTGAGGAAGCCTTTGCTGCCCCATAGCTGCAGCTAAAGCTTTGCTATGGGCTACAAAATGATTTTCGGGTTATGTTTTTAGCTCCAACCGAAAGAGGCCACATTCGTCTTCGATAAATTTAGATTTAAATTTTTCGACTTTTATGCTAGCGTAAGTTTATGAAAATTCTTATTCAGCGCGTTACACATGCAAAAGTTGAAGTCGAGGGTACTACAGTTGGAACTATAGGACCTGGCGCTCTTGTCTTTATTGGAATTACTCATGACGATACGACTAAACAAGCCTCCTGGCTAGCTAATAAACTTATTAATTTGCGAATATTTAAAGATTCCCATGGCAAAATTAATCAGTCCATTCTTGATCATAATGGCGAAATATTAGTTATATCGCAATTTACGCTTTATGCCGAGTGCTCAGAGGGGAGGCGTCCTTCATTCACGAAGGCTGCTCAGCCCGAACTCGCAAAATGTCTATATGAACAGTTTGTAGAAGAAGTGCGTAAAGGTGGCATTGTAGTCGAAACTGGAGTGTTTGGCGCGGAAATGAAAATTTCGTTAACAAATGATGGGCCTGTAACCTTAATCTTAGAGCACTTATCTTCGAGCAGATGAAAGTAAATTTTAATCACGCTTCGCAAATCTCCTCCTACTTTTTTTTCTTAGAATTTGCATGTCGACGAAGCTAACTGCAAGCTATGGGCGTTTCCATGGTAATGGCAAAAAAAGGTCAATATTCCAAGACAGCATAAAACAGTGCGACAGCAATTAGAAGGTATGTACGTTTTCTGCAAACTTAGCAAGATAACATTTTTTAAAGATGAGTTTTTAAGCTCAATAGATAAACGCCAACATAAATGTTGTAACTTAAATGGTTTATGATACAGACTGCGCATTTCAGCTAGGAAAGAAAAAAAATTAAAAATGTGGATGGTTTTTGTTTTTGGGGTTCCACAGACCCTCTCGAATAACTTTTAAAAAAACCATCTTATTGCTGGAATGTTCAAATTAGGGGAACGACCGGTATCAGAATATATGGACCATTCATGGAAGTCTCGCCTTGCTCCTCGGGCTTATTGCCTGATTGCGATTCTTTCCATCTTGGCCATCATCTCTGATTCCTTTGGCTTTTTTATCCTAAATAGATCTATCCCTATTTTTGTTTTTCTAAAACCCTAGAATTTTTAAAATATGCATAAGGAAGTTATATGAACCAAGACAAAAATTACAATTTAATATTTGCAGTTTTAGTCATTTTTACTATTTTTCTTTCCTGGTACATAATGGATATTCTGTTATTGACATTTGCAGCAATTTTATTGGCTATTTTCCTAACTACGCTAAGCAAATTAATCCAAAAAGTAGTTCTTCTTCCTGACAGTATATCAATGGCACTGGTTATAGTGTTATTAATTGCATTATTCGGTTTAATAATTGTTTTTATGGTTCCTGTTATTAGTGGTCAAATACAGAATTTATCAAAAGAGATTCCAAGCGCTTGGGATAAACTTAAACAAATGTTAAACTCAACTTTAAATTTGGGGTCCGTTTCTTCTCTTTATCAAAAGATGGATGTACAAAATCTCTTGCCACAAGGAAAAAATTTCATTATGCAGGCAGCCAATTTATTTTCTACTACTTTTGGACTCATTGGGAGTGTATTCGTTTTCACATTTATGGGTATTTTTTTAGCTTTTGATCCAAATAAATATAAAGAAGGGTTTATTAGTTTAATTCCTTCAAGTAAGCAAGAAAAAGCTCGAAATGTAATTAAAGAGATGGATGATATCCTTCAATGGTGGATAATTGGAAAGATATTTTCGATGATTATTGTTGGGATTTTGACTTCATTTGGTCTTTGGTTTTTAAGTATTCCTATGGCTTTAACCCTTGGCTTATTCGCAGCACTCTTAACTTTTATTCCTAATATAGGACCAATCGTTTCCGCTGTTCCTGCCGTTTTAGTTGCTTTGATTCAAAGCCCTATATCTGCCATGTATGTAATTGCATTATACTTGGCTATTCAGAGCTTCGAAAGTTATGTCATAACACCTTTGATGCAAGGGAAAACAATAGCTCTACCTCCTGCTTTGGTTATTTTTGCTCAACTAACCATGGGTTTGGTAGCAGGCATTTTAGGTTTATGTTTAGCTACCCCTTTGCTAGCTGCCTTAAGCATAATTATCAAAAAACTTTATATTGAAAAAAATCACTATAAAAATAGCGCTGAGGAAGATAAATTAATGGTTATTTCTACAAGCTAGGGGTTTTAGAAGCTTTTCCATCTCTTGATTTATACCGATGAGCGTTCAAATTTTGGATTTTTGGCTTTGAGAAGCCCCGGGATTAAGCTAACGAAAATGACCCAATATTTTAATATGGGGTCAACCTCGATCGCTTAATCGCGGGAGCTTTCTCTTTGTCAAAAACCAAAATTTAACGCTCTTCGGTATACACAGATTTTTAAGCACTAGGCTGCAAAAGACTGGAATAAAATGGTGCAATACAGCACAATCTAAGAAGACTTTACTCCTTAATTGTATTGCGCTTATGTATTTTAGTTCACGCTGCTTTGTGAAGGGAAAGGGGCTGTATCTCCCTCGACTCATGTCTTCACTGGTTCGAGTCCTGCCGCCCTATGTCTCCTTGTTATCAGTTTAAAACAAAACATCGCAAAAATTCTATTAGTTTAGAGCGACTTTAAGGTTTATATATTTTTACGTTAACTTAAAAAACAACTACTAAGGAAAAGGTGCAAAAAATGTTTGTTTTAAATAGCTTGAGAGCTGTCTATAGCTCCGCTTCAGCTTTTGTTCTCCCAACCGAATATTTAGATACAGCTAACAAAGTTAAGGAGGTTATTCATGATATTTTTTCATCTTCTCTTCCCAATGCATTTTGTTATTCAATGAATTTAGTAAATGGAAGTCCTGTGCTTTTTGACTTAGTTTCAGGAGCTGCTTCTTCGGTAGCTGGTTCTTACATGTTGTTTACAATTTATTATGCTGAAAAAATTAAAACGCCCGCATCTACAAATTCAATTAATCGAAGAATTGGTACGTTAGTGGGAGCTATCAGCACCATATATGGCATTTTTACTTTGTCCACACTTCTGTCAAAGTTATTTTCTAATATTCAAATGGGTACTGTTTTTGGTAGCCAAATAAATATCTCACATCCATTTATTTACTATGGGGGCCCCTTACCTGTACCCCACAACACATTATATCCAGAAGATCTAACTTCTAAAGCTCAGATATTGCTTGAGACTTTTTTGAAATGTCCCGATGCAAAAGCCCTATATGAAAACACGGTTAATAAAGAAGGACCTCTTTCGATAAGATTCGAAGATCCTCTATTAGACGAGCTGATTGCTAAATCTCATGGTTACTGGAATACCGAAGCGAGAGAAATCGTCATCGATAGCACCAAACCTCATTTACAATTTCATATTTTGATTTATGAAATGATAAATGCTGCACAGAGCAAAAATTTTCAGTCTATTTTTGAAGAAGCTTCTCTAGGGCATTTGGATGCTTTAGGATATGCCAAAAGTATTGAAAAATTCGAATATGAAACATCAAAGGAGCATTGCCTATTGACTGTAGGCTGTATTGAGCAGGGTGCATGGGCATTAATACCAAGACCAATGCCACGTCAAAGTTGCATTTCAAAATTCAGTGAGGATTTTGAGACTCGTTGGGAAAAAATTAAGCATCAGCCACATACTCAAATTTACATTGATAGTTATAATGCACAATATGGAAACACTGATATGGAATCTGGAAAAACTGAATTGTAATATATTTTTGGAAAAGTAAGTTTGAAAAAAGTTCATACATCTACCAGTATCGTGCTTAAGAGCGATATATGCTTATATCGTAATTTACTCTTTAAGCAAGTTCAGAGGTTGAAGGCCTTCATTCACAAAGGCTGTTCAATCGGAACTTGCAAAACTTCTATGAACAGTTTGTTAAGGAGCTGGGTAAAGGTGGCGTGGCGGCCCGAAATGGACTCTTTGGTGCAGAAACGAAAGTTTCATTAACAAACGATGGGCCTGTATACTGGCGTGTCAGAAATTCTTCGAATTTCCCCTCTGTAAGTGATTCTGTTTCTCTTCCATAGCAGTTTC
>JACDDG010000207.1:0-3519 GCA_013817115.1 Parachlamydiaceae bacterium
CTCCGCGTCTCCGCGTCTCCGCGTCTCCGCGTCTCCGCGTCTCCGCGTCTCCGCGTTAAAAAAACCAAAAATTAGCTGAAAATAACCTGAAAGTTACCCGAAGAACGTCAACTGGATTTCTGTCGTGGTTTTTTCACGCACTTTTGGCACGCGTTTTGGTTTTGCAGGAGCAAATGCTGTCTTTCGATTTGCATTTTCTTCCAGATGCTGCAAGATCTCCTTGGCTCGAAAAATCACTGACCCAGGTAGCCCTGCTAACCGTCCTACATGAATTCCATAACTTTTGTCGCTATTGCCCCGAATAATTTTTCGCAAAAATCGGATTTGTTCATCGCTTTCGTGTACCGCCACCGTGTAATTGATTGCTCCAGGAATTTGCTCCTCAAGCTTAGTAAGCTCCCAGTAGTGCGTAGCAAATAAGGTCTTAGCCATGCATCCTTCAGTAATCAATAAGTGTTCGGCAACAGCCCAAGCTATAGAAATGCCATCATAGGTACTTGTTCCGCGACCAATTTCATCAAGAATTATTAAAGAGCGATCAGTTGCATGATTTAAAATCGTGGCCGTTTCTGTCATTTCAACCATGAAAGTCGATTGCCCACGCGCTAAATCATCACTAGCACCGATTCGTGTAAATACTTTGTCGATGACCCCAATATGGGCCTTTTTTGCAGGAATAAAACTTCCTATCTGAGCCATAATGACAAGCAATGCAACTTGTCTGATGTATGTCGATTTACCCGCCATGTTAGGGCCGGTAATAACGAGCAATCTGTTTTTATCTGCATCAAGTAGAGCGTCATTTGGAGTAAACTTTTCAAGTACATTTAAAGCTTCAATGACGGGGTGACGTCCTTCTTCAATGCTTAACACAGAACCATGATCGACTATGGGACGCGAATAATGGTAAAGCTGAGCTGCTTTTGCAAAAGAGTGCAAGCAATCAATTACGCCCAAAGCCTGCGCATTCTTTAAAACAAGAGAGGCGTATTTTGCAACTTCCAAGCGTAGAGTGGCAAAAAGTTCTGCTTCCAGCCCAATAGAGCGCTCTTCGGCATTGAGGACTTTGTTTTCATATGTTTTAAGCTCTGGAGTCGTAAAGCGCTCGGCATTCACAAGGGTCTGTTGACGCACAAAGTGAATGGGGATTTTATCCGATTGGCCTTTACTCACTTCGATGTAATAGCCAAATACGCGGGTAAAACCTATTTTTAGCGTTTTAATGCCGCTGCTCTCACGCAACTGAGCTTGGTAGTTAGCAATCCATGTTTTGCTGTCAGAGCTACTATTACGCAATTCATCGAGCCCTTGATGATAACCGGGGCGGAAAATTCCTCCGTCATTAATTCTAAAGGGAGGGAGGTCCACAATAGCAACCTCGATAAGTTGTTGGAGCTGATGCAGGGGGTCGAGCTTTTGTTCTTCTAAAGTAAGCAGCGCTTCATCTTTGTGCACTTGGCGAAGGACGCTCTTTACTGATGCAATGGGCTCAAGGGCAGATTTAAGGGCTATCATATCTTTAGGTGACGCACAACCGGAGCTAATCCGCATCATTTGTCGTTCTAAATCACCAATAGGATTTAAATGCGTGCGCAATTCTTCTAAAACGTAGGAATTAGCTGTAAATGATTCTACGGCATCTTGACGTTGCTTAATAGCTTCATCACAAAGCAGTGGTTGCTTGATCCATTGTTTGATTAAGCGCGCACCCATAGGAGTCAAAGTATGATCTAATACTGCCAGCAATGTGCTTTTAGAGTTTGAATTGTGTAGAGGCTCTGTCAACTCAAGATTGCGCTGTGTGGTTCTGTCCAAAGCCATATAATTCTTAGTCGAGTAAGTAGAGACTTCTACAACATGATCAATATTTAAGCATAAATTATCACGTAAATGCGATAAAAGAGCTCCGGCAGCATTGATACTTGTAACCATCCCACGCATTCCAAAGCCATCTAAGCTATGAACCTTAAAATGAGAGACTAGAAAATCATAGCTAACTTGATGTTCAAAATGCCAATCTTCGTGTGGTGTGAGAGCAATTTTGCCATGATGACCAATCTCTTTTATAAGCAATGATTGTTTGTCACCAAATTTGATGGAAAATAACAATTCTGCAGGCTGTATGCGGTAGATTTCATTTAACAAGTCTTGGGGGTTGTCCAGTTCAATAACCTGGAATTCAGCAGTTGTTAAATCTAGATAGGCTAGCCCGAAAAGATTTCCTACATTTGATACAGAAGCAAAGAAGTTATTGCTTCGGTCTGAGAGAAGCGAGGAAGTCATTAGGGCGCCCGGAGTCATAACCCGAACCACTTCGCGTTTGACAAGTCCTTTGGATAATTTTGGATCTTCAGTTTGTTCTGCAACGGCAACTCGATGACCTTTACTAATGAGCCTGTCGATATAGGCATCGCTTGCGTGCCAGGGGATACCGCACATAGGAATGTCATGTCGTTTTGTGAGCGTAAGCTCAAGTTCTTTAGCCATAATGATCGCATCATCGTAGAAGGCCTCGTAGAAGTCACCCATTCGAAAAAACAAGATCGCTTTTTCTGCATTTTTTTTGCAGGCAAACCACTGCTGCATCATAGGAGTGATCTTCGTTTCGGAAGCTTCATCAAGATTTAAAGAAGTCATTAGTTTATTCCATAATGTTGTAAGTCGAGTGTAAGAATATCATGGATAGGAATAAACTGTGGAGAAAAAAGAATCAACATGATGTACGTAGGGGGCTTCACTAGTGTTTAAAAAATAAACGAAAAAAGTGTGTAGACAGGAAATCATGCATGTGAGACAATCCAATTGAGTGCATGGTTAGCGATGCACCTAACTATTTTTGTTGTAAGCATGCTGAAGTCTTCTGAAGGCTTAGCGCATAGGGGTTTTACTGAACTCCATATTTGAGATTATGTTAAGATTAAAATGTTCGGGTATTCAAGTTCCTTCCTCGAGAACCCCCTCTATTCTCTTTTCCACACTGTATTTTACATTGTCATGCTCAATATTGGGTTTGCATCAACCTATGCACTTCGAACTTTTTGAGGGCATTGGCTGCATGTGAAAATAGTCGTTATTGCTAAACGTGTATGAAAGAAAAAATCCAATATGGAGCAGTTTGTATGAAAAAGTTATTTGTCGGAAACCTCTCGTGGAAAGCCACTGAAGACTCCCTAAGACAGCAATTCGAAGCTTTTGGTGAAGTCGTTTCTGTTAAAATTATTCTTGATCAATATACCGGTAAATCGAAAGGTTTCGGATTTGTAGAGATGGCGAATCCAGAATCAGCTAAAAAAGCGATCGATGGTCTAAACGATAAAGAATATCTAGACCGCCCTCTGCGAGTTAGCCTTGCACAAGAGCGCCCACGTGATTTTAATCGTTCGAGCGCTGGCGGCGGCGGCGGTGGCGGCGGAAGTCGTGATCGTGGCGATCGCGGAGATCGTGGCGACCGTGGTGACCGTGGTGATCGCGGCAACTACAATCGTTAATGATTCCCATTTCCGAATTACAGGGCGGCAG
>JACDDG010000207.1:3529-5190 GCA_013817115.1 Parachlamydiaceae bacterium
AATGCCGCCCTTTTTCTATTAGAAAACATGACATTTAATATCGATCCGCTTTGGAATAAAATTTTAGCAGAAGAACTTGCTCAGCCATACATGCAACAGCTTGCAGCTTTTGTTGCTGCAGAGCGAAAGGTTAGCGATCTTCCTATATATCCTGAACAATCCTCACTTTTTAAAGCACTTCAAAAGACCTCTTATGCAGACGCTAGGGTCGTAATTTTAGGACAAGATCCTTACCATGGCCCAGGACAAGCGACAGGCCTATGTTTTAGCGTTCCGGAAGGAATCCCATTTCCACCCTCTTTGCGAAATATATTTAAAGAGTTACAAGATGATTTAGGAATTCAGATTCCTAAACATGGATGTTTAGACGCTTGGGCTGAACAAGGAGTATTATTGTTCAATAATACATTGACAGTTCGTCACGGTTTGCCACATTCTCATAAGGGAAAAGGGTGGGAGCGTTTTACAGATGCGGTGCTTTTAAAGTTAGCACAGCGTGAAGAGCCCCCAATATTTGTTTTATGGGGAAATGCAGCACAAAAAAAGGCGCATTTTTTGAAAAATTATCCGCAGGTTATTTGTTTGGAAGCGATGCATCCGTCACCCCTTTCAGCGCATCGTGGTTTTTTCGGTTGCCGTCATTTCTCAAAAATAAACGCATTGCTTGTGCAACAAGGCAAAACGCCGATCAATTGGCAGTTGTAGTTTATAGCATCTAAAATCTTTCCATCTATAAAAACAAACAACGAAATTTTTCAATCGACCAAAACTCGTATCCCGAAAATCATTTTGTAGCCCAAAAGCCGATATCGGCTTTTGGGCTACAAAATGTTTTTCGCGCTACATGTTTTAACGGCGGAGAGATTTTTCGGGCTACGTGTTAATTTCCAAAAACGTAGCCAAAATATATCTTCGCCATCAAAAAACATAGCCGAAAAATTTATTTTTTAGCCAACGCAAAGCTTTGCGTCCAAAAAACATAGCCCGAAATCATTATGTAGCCATCGCAAAGCTTTGCGTCCAAAAAACATGGCCCGAAAATCATTTTGTAGCCCATAGCAAAGCTTTAGCTGCAGCTATGGGTATGATATCACATGCTTTTGTCCCCTGGTAGGGGGACTTCTATTTTTTGCCCCCAAAATACATTGCAGAGGCAATTCATTCAGCTAAATCTTGTAGATCAATGCTTGCTAACAAGAAAATTCAATAATTCCCATGGTTGATTCATGCGAAATACAAAAAAATCTACATTGCTTCAAAAATCCAAAGCCAAAATTTACTGAATTGCGCAATTCTCATCCTGCTTTATATTTTTATCCTTTATATTTCCCTCTATCGAAAAATCCGGTTTAAAAAGTGAAAGTTTTTCTTTGATAAGTTGCTGGACAAGTGGGGTTTGAGTCCTTAATATAGCTTTAAAACCATTATTTAAAAGATGTTCAGGGAAATTTCTGAAATCCACCTTATTTATAATGCCAATTTTTTCACTTTCCGCAATTCAGTGTGTTTCAAATAAAGGATAAAAAATGAAGGATTGATTATATCACTTTTATTGATGAATGTGTCCGGATTTTCGGCCGTTTAATAATTTCTCGGGCTTGTTCACCTTTACCGCGGAAACTTTCGGTCACCAGATCGACGCTTTAGCCGTCGATCTGGTG
>JACDDG010000208.1 GCA_013817115.1 Parachlamydiaceae bacterium
AAACATTTTATTCCAATTAATTTTGAAAAAGATAAGCGCATTCATGCGCTCTTCCCCGATCATATTGACCTGTACATAAAACTCTTGAAAATATTCAAGCTTATTCTCGAATTCCTTGTGTTTCAGGAAAAATTCTTCTTTTTTTCGATGAAATCCAAGAGTGCCCTAATGTTTTAAAATACCTGCGCTATTTCAAAGAAGAGCTTCCTCTAATGCATGTGATTGCTACAGGTTCCCTTTTGGAATTCTCTCTGGAAAAAAAGATTATTTAGGAGAAAGTGCGGAACAATTAGTTGTTCAAGAACTTATTTCATACTCCAAGCCTTCAAAATCTCCTGAAATCTATTATTGGCAAAATGAAACAAAATCCGGAAATGCTGAAATTGATTTTATTGCACTAAAGAATAACAAAATCATTCCTATCGAAGTAAAGTCAGGTTCTAAAGGGGGAATGAAAAGTTTGAAAGTATTTTTCGAAACACATCCAAATTCCAGTTACGGGGTCAAAATTTCTGAAATGCCATTTTCTACACATGGAAATTTGGAAGAAATTCCACTTTATGGTCTCGCTAGCTGGATCGAGACGTAAATGGCACTTCAGACACCTATGGAAGGATCTCCCTTCTCATTTGCAAAATTGGACAACATTGCCACCGATTTTGACAAAATTAACTCACTTAATTTACGGGGCACAAAATCCCAGCCCCCCATTTTACCGCTTGTCATAATGTGTGCAATTTGGCATGGTGAAAAAAGCCAACTAAGGAGGATATATGCACGGGTTTCCCAACACACTAAAAGCTCTTAAATCTCTTGGAAACGAAAAATATTACTATTCATTACCCGCCTTAGAAGAGCAGGGGATTGGTCGAATTCAGCGCTTGCCTCTTTCAATTCGTATCATGTTGGAAGCTCTACTTCGGAACTGTGACGGTAAATTTATCAAAGAAGAAGAAGTGCAGCGCTTAGCAAATTGGAATGCAATAAGCCCTTTTGACGGCGATCTTCCCTTTGTAGTGTCCCGAGTTCTCTTGCAAGATTTTACCGGTGTCCCATTGCTCGTGGATTTGGCAATGATGCGCGATGGGGTTGCAAGCTTAAAATTAAATCCTGACTTAGTGGAACCAAATGTTCCTGTAGATCTCGTCATTGACCATTCCGTGCAAGTGGATCAAGCGGGAACCGAAGACGCATTTACTTTTAATTTAAAAACTGAGATCAAGCGTAATATCGAAAGATATTCATTTTTAAAATGGGGACAGAATGCTTTTAAATCATTTCGTGTGATTCCCCCGGGGATTGGTATTGTCCATCAAATTAATCTAGAACATCTTGCTACAGTAGTGGTCGTTAAAGAGCAAAATAATTCTAGGCTCATATATCCTGACAGTCTAGTTGGAACCGATTCCCATACAACCATGATTAATGGCTTAGGTATTTTAGGATGGGGAGTCGGCGGAATTGAAGCTGAAGCTGCTATGCTCGGTCAGCCTGTTTTTGTGCAAACGCCACAAGTTGTCGGAGTCCATTTACATGGTCGATTGAAAGAGGGGGTGACAGCGACAGACTTGACCCTAAACATTACTGAACTATTACGCAAAGCTAAAGTGGTCGATAAATTTGTTGAATTTTATGGCGAAGGCGTGGAAGGGTTATCAGTCGCTGATAGAGCTACTATTGCTAATATGGCTCCGGAATATGGGGCTACAGTAGGGTTATTTCCTATCGATGAAAAAACACTTGATTATCTTCGACTTACTGGACGAAAAGAAGAAGATATCCAACAAATTAAAGATTACTATAGCGCACAAAAGATGTTTGGAGTGCCCAAAAAAGGCGAAATCGATTTCACAAACATGCTGGAATTGGATTTGTCGACTATTCTGCCATGTGTTGCCGGTCCAAAACGCCCCCAAGATCGGATAGAGCTTACCAATTTGAAAGAAAAATTCCGTCATTTGTTAAAAGCTCCTTTGTCAGAAGGGGGGTATGCAGTTACAACAGATCCTAAAGTTTGTGTGCATGCAGGCGGAGCCTATTCCTTTGAAACTCACATTACCGGAGGCACTCGTGCGTTAGATTCGGATAATTTAAGAAAAAATGTAAAAGAAGGGGCCAATTTTTCGGTGATGAGCGAATCAGAAATGGTAACAAATCGCCCGGCAACTTATCCGGTTCAAGATCACGAAGAAAGCGCAAAACTGGTCTGTGATGTGATTCTGAAGCATGGCTCAGTCGCAATTGCCGCAATCACTAGTTGCACGAATACGAGTAACCCAAGCGTCATGATCGCGGCCGGTCTTCTGGCTAAAAAAGCGGTGGAGAAGGGGTTAAAAGTTAATTGCATGGTCAAGACAAGTTTAGCTCCTGGTTCAAGGGTTGTAACAGATTACTTAGTAAAAACAGATCTTCAACGCTATCTTGATGCATTAGGCTTTCAACTGGTGGCCTATGGTTGTACTACTTGTATCGGAAACAGTGGCCCACTTGAAGAACGTATTGAAAATGCAATTGAGGAGCACAATTTAATCGCCACAAGCGTCTTAAGTGGTAACCGCAATTTTGAAGCGCGCATTAACAGTAGTATAAAAGCGAATTTTCTGATGTCTCCTCCGCTTGTGGTCGCATTTGCATTAGCGGGACGGATTGATATCGACATGGAAAACGAGCCGGTTGGACACGACACTAAGGGAAATAAGGTCTTTTTGCGCGATATTTGGCCTTCTACAAAAGAAATCGAAGAAGCTATGGCTTTAGGGGTCAAACCGGAAATGTTTGAAAAGCGTTATAGCAACATTTACCAAGAAAATCCTGCCTGGGATGAAATTTCTTCCCCGGAGGGAGCTTTGTATTCTTGGGATCCAATGAGTTCATATATTCGACGACCACCGTTTATAGACGAGTCCTCTAATAACGAAACAAATGTCTCTCATGTTTTGGATGGAATGCGGGCGTTAGCTTTATTTGGTGATTCTGTCACTACCGATCACATCTCTCCAGCCGGAGCTTTCCTTAAAGACCTACCAGCCGGAAAATATTTGACTTCCATGGGCGTCAAAGAATCCAATTTTAATAGTTATGGGAGTAGACGTGGGAATTACGAAGTCATGACGCGCGGAACTTTTGCAAATGTACGCATTCGTAATAAGATGGTTGATCGAGAAGGCGGCTACACCAAGCTTCAGCCTGAAGGCAACGAGATGTCGATCTATGAAGCCTCAAAAATCTATCTCGAGAAAGGGGTTCCTCTCATTATTTTTGCAGGAAGGGACTACGGAATGGGTAGTTCTCGTGATTGGGCAGCGAAGGGGACAGCTCTACTTGGAGTTAAAGCTGTAGTAGCCCAGAGTTTTGAGCGGATCCATCGTAGCAATTTAATTGGAATGGGCATTTTAGCTTTGCAATTCCATGATGGGGATAGCATCCAAAGTCTAGGGATCAAAGGAAGCGAAACCTTTAAATTGATCGGTTTAGAGGGCATTCTTAATCCTCACCACGAGTTAACTCTTGAAATTTCTGATGCTGATGGATCAAATGTAACGCGAATACCTTTGCTTTCGCGACTAGACACCCTAAGCGATGTAGAATATTTCCGTAATGGAGGAATTCTTCCATTCATTTATGGCAAAATTATTGATGAGGCTAAAGCCTCTGGGTAGGTTGTAGAATTAAGGCAAAAAAGAATGCAAGATTCATGGCAAATTTTGTCTTAGGGAAGCCTTTCTGCAAAGAAAGGAATGCCCCGTCATAGGTGTCTGACGTGTTATTCTGACATTTGCTCTATTATTACTAAGCGTCCAAAATCTGCAAATATCAGAATGTCAGGTCTGACACCTAGGCCAGATCGTTTCATCCGTAAACTTATGGACCTGAATTAATGCACTAAAAAATCATTTCTTCATTTGTAAACGTTTGCTAAATATGATGCATGAGCATGCTTTGGATACATGGTGGCCTAGGTTTCAGACCTGACATTCTGACATTTGCACATCTTGGATGATATTTTTTTAATTGAAGCAAATATCAGAATATCACGTCAGACACCAAATGCCGCGCGCGGCATTTGACACCTATGGCGGGGCATTCCTTCTTTTTTGCAAATTTGGACAATATTTGCCATGAATTTTGTCAAATTTAATAGCCTTAATTCTTCACAGCCTCGGAGGGAGCCTCGGAGGGCCAACAGTTATAGCTCAGGCTGAACGTAGTCCTCGAGGGCTAAGCGAAGCCTGGGAAGCACATGCCCACCAGGACAGCCTCGGAGGGCCGGCACTTTGCGAGATCCTTTCTATGCTTTTTTGATCATCTGCACATCTAAATCAACACCACAAAATTATATTGCACTACAAGATTGCACAAGATCTAAAATGAGTTTTGCTTCATTTCGGATTTCTTCATCAGGATCTTTAGAAAGTCGCACAATAGTTTGTGAAAGGGTCTCAATATAAGGAGCAAATTTTTTAGTTTGCTTTTGATTTTGCGCTTTTTTCTCTTCATTGTTTTCAGCGGATAATCCAAATTTAGGGTCAATTAGGTAGGAAGCACAATTGCGGATTGATAAAATTCTAAGAAACTTATCTCGATCTTTTGACAGCATTATGATTTGTAGTACTGTGACACGTAATTGCTTAGCAAATTTCATTTGATAACGTTTTGTTGGTACGTAATGAAAGATACTTTTATCTTTATCAATTTCGGAATTTAGGCCTACAATGTAAGGTAGGGCTTCCTCAGGAAATTTCACAGCAGAATTGTGCATGAGATTAGCTAGAACCGCCGGTAATTGCTGAGCTTCGTCTAGATTATGAAGGTTTTTTTTCTTATCAACACGTTTAAATCGGATCATATCCATTAATGTATGTACAATCAATGAAAATAATTCTTGATTTGAAGTGTGCATCCCAACAAATTTCAATATAGAAGAAGATTTAAAATTTTCGTAAAGTTTCAAATTATTTATGATTTGTAATGAAAATTGTAATTCTCCAAGATTTTTAATAACTTCATACGAATAAGGCAGATTTGTCCACTGAACATAATCAAAGTATAAATCGCTATGACCGCAAAATCCCGTTGGATTTTGCTTCGACCTATCTCGCGAACGTTTTACGAGAATTTATAACTATCTTAGCAAGTGTAATTACTTGTAAACAAAAATGTTTCAAAAATTCTAAATGCAA
>JACDDG010000209.1 GCA_013817115.1 Parachlamydiaceae bacterium
CCCACTTCGGTATACGCCTTTGAGCAAGTTTGCCTTGATGAATCCTCCTTATTTAAAAATTGAAAGATTTATATTTGTACTGCAATTTATGGTGAAACCTGTTAGCAGAGAAGAATTTTTTTTTGCTTTTCTGCAGATTTAAAATTGCTATTAAAAATTTAAATGTATTTTTATAATTTTTTTTAATTCACTTCACTGACGACAAAATTAATATTAGTTGATTTGTCCTAATTATAATTTGATTTGACTGCAGAAATTTATTGAATCCATCCTCCTAAATTTTTAATTTCTTCTCCTCGAATTCTTAGCTATTGCATAAATCCTACCTAGAAAGTCTGTGGGCCAGCTTTTATGTCTTCAAGAAGGTCTATTAGCACTATATCAATAACTTTAATTACTTTTAAAAAATATTGAATATTATTAAGTTAATGATTTCTTAAGTTTTTGAGAAATCTGTATTGACATAGAATTGTTTATACCATATAATTAATTCAGAATTCAATTTTTGAATTTTTCACAAAAACTTAAGGAGAAAAAAATGCAGTCATTATCTGTACGATATGAAACAAAACAAGAAGAAACCGCCTTTAAACAAAATTGGGAAACTTTTAGCAAGTCAAAAAATCGATTAGCCGAACTTGAAGTTCAAAAATCATCTGCAAAGGTCCGATTAGCTACAACAGAAACATTGATAGAAGCGAATAGATTAAAACGCGAAGAATTATGTCAGAAAAAAGAAAATACTCAAAGTATATTAAACACCGCCCAGGACATGAAAAAGCAAAGCGAAGAGATGTCTGATAAGGCTGATATTTTAGCAAGTCAAGCATTAATGTTAAAAAACGAAGGTAAGGCATTAGCTGAAAAATCAGCAACTTTGTTACAAGACGTTCACCGAGGTCTTCAACAAGTTCAAGCTACTAGAGAACAACAGGCGAAAGCGATGCTAGAAAAGCTCGAAAGGTGCATCTCTGTGTTAAAATCGAAATTGGATAACTTTTCAAAATTAAATGATTCACCGGAAAATTTAGCCTTATTTGAACATTTAAACGCACTCATCGTCTTGGGGGGAGAATTAAAATCTGAAATCCAGCCAACTCGTATTGCTATTGG
This sequence comes from Parachlamydiaceae bacterium, assembly GCA_013817115.1. Lineage (GTDB taxonomy): Bacteria > Chlamydiota > Chlamydiia > Chlamydiales > Parachlamydiaceae > JACCRY01. The sequence continues at coordinate 1,114 of JACDDG010000209.1, forward strand.
ATCGGTATATCCTAAATTACAAAAATTTATTCTGGACTACAATGGAGTAGTTGCAAAATTAAAAAAAATATAACGAATTATTTAAAAACATTTTTAAAGTTAAAACCCTGTTTGACAAGATCAAACAGGGTTTTTTTATTAAATGGTTATGGTAATTTCTTTTTAGAGTTTGATATGCAGTGATGGCGGGAGAGTAAAGGTTGACATAATAATATTTTTAATAGTAAGATTAAGTTACAGTGCTAAATTAAGTAAATGAAAAGGAGTGTATTTAAATGTATATTAAACATTAGGTGAAATATGGATTCTATTTCTGTAAAAGCTTATTCAAATAATATAAAATGCGATGAAAAAATTAACTTTTCAATTCTAGCAATAAAAACTGCTACTGCTGTTGATAAGACAGTTTCCTTCCAATTTAATGAAAAAACGTCCAACATAGGCGATAAGCATATATTTTGTGAAATTAAAAAAATAGAGGTGATTCAACATAATGAAGAAAAAGCTGTAACTATTATGGGAAGTGATAGTAGTATCCCAGAAATTGACGCGGGGCATGAGGTAATTTTAGATCCGAATGATGAGGAAGATTTTTTTAACCTTGATATCGATGGTAATAATAGTATAGAAGATGAATTTTATGATAAAAGAGAGGTTGTGATCAAGGGTTTTGAAACAAGCGAAAAGATTACCGAAAAAGGTGGGGAAATTGAGAGGGAAAGTGTTGAAATTAAAACAAATAGTATTCAATTAGCCCTGGTTGCAAAAACAATAGAAGATCAGGGAATCAAGAAAAATACAGATGAGCAAGAGATTGAAAAAGATCTTTCAGATATTCATAGCAATTTAATAAGAGTATTCGTACAAAATAGTGAGGAAAGTGAAGATATAGACGTAGAATTTAAAATTGTCAAAGAAGAACTTGATAAATCGAAAGATGAATTGAAAGATGTTTATTCTTTTAGTTTTGGTAGTAAAGGCGAAATTTTAGCAGGTGGAAATATTACAGAAGGAGGTATTCCTAATTTTCATATTACATATAATCTTTTAACTGGCGAAGCTATTGTTCCAAAAAATTGTGGGGTTGCAATTGGGACAAAGGTAAATATTAATGGCGTAGAATGTACCGTTCGCCATGAAACTAAAGAAGAACAAGAAGAATTTGAAAAAAGCTGGATAAGATTTGAGCTAGCTTTGCAAAGATACACAGAACATGTGGAAAGTCAAATAGAAAAAAAAGAGAAAAAATCCGATGAAAAAGGCGATTTAAAAGTTAGAAGTTTAGAAGATAGAGTTAGGGTCGATTACAAAAGTAATATATCAAGTATCCTTGTTGATAAATTTTTAGATATTATTATAAAAAGTGATATTCGTAGAGTAAATTTATCAAATTTGCTTGCGAAATCAATTGTTGACAAACATATCAAGGAAGACAAAATTGAAAAAGATGAGGCTGAAAATGAAGAAGTGAAAAAAATTAATAAAAAGAAAACTCTTAACAAGGAAATTATTAAAAGTGAGGCTGATGTTAAATCACTAAAGACTAGCTTTGTCTACACTTCTCTGGATTTTAAATCCGTATTTGACAGGCCATATATTCCCCTTGATTCTAATCATGATTTGACTCGGTTGCCAATTAAAACAGAAAACAAAAAATTTAATTATTGAATTTTTTCCATTAATTTGTTTACATTTTTTTCAGTGTTTCGATAATAAAATAAAAATATTGATTATTTGATCTTAAAATTTTTATACAAAATGGGGAAATCTAAGTGTCATGATTTGAAGTGCATTATAAATAATTAGATAGGAATTCCACATAAAAACAAGTGGAGGATTATATGGATACTGCCGACCACGAATCTAAATCTTCTCAAAGACCTCATTCTATTCATAAGGCTTTTCTTGCTTTAAAAGATCAGGCAGATAATGGATCAGCTGATGCCCAGTTTCAAATAGGCTGCTTTTATGAAGATTGGAAAAATATTCAACATTCATATGAATTAGCCTTTCATTATTACAAACTAGCGGCTGATCAAGGTCATCCGAATGCTCAAACGTGTTTAGCCATGTTATTCGACGATGGTCTGGGTGTAAAACAAGATTCTGAGCAAGCCTTCCACTACTATATATTAGCCTCCGAGCAGAAATGGCCTTCTGCTGTAGCTCAATTAGGTAAATTTTATGAGGAAGGAAAAGGAGGTAGTGAAAAATCGCCAAAAGAAGCTATTCGTCACTACCAAATGGCAGCAGAAATGGGAGCTCTAGTTGCTTGGCGTTATTTAGCCGAAGCGTATCAACGAGGAATTGGTGTCGATAAATCAGAAGAAAAAGTTAGGTTTTGTCAGCGTAAAACATTCTTGCTTAAAAAGAAGAAGCAGATAGAGGGGATTCAGATTTTCAGGCCACCGTTGGATGGTTTTTTGAAAAAGGAGAAGGGGTTGAAAAATCAATAGAATCTGCTGTTCACTATTATCAAATGTCAGCTAATCAAAATTCTTCAAGAGGTTTACTTTATTTGGCAAAGTGCCACGCAGAAGGAAAGGGGGTGCAAAAATCTTCTAAGAAAGCCATCTATTACTATAAATTGGCTGCTAATCAAGGCTGTCCTCTTGCTCAATCTTCGATCGCTCAATACTTATTAAAGAATAAAATCAATGAAGAGCAAGCAATCCACTATCTTAAATTGGTTATACAAAAGGGAGGGTGCAGTCCTAGATTATTAGCTTCTTGTGAATATGATTTGGGGGAATGCTTTGAAAACGGAACGGGAGTCAAAAAATCAGCTCAAGATGCTTTTTATTATTACAACACTGCTTCTGAACATGGCGATTCCATAGCCCAGAATAGATTAGGAAATGCCTATTTGGAAGGAGAACTAGAACTTAAAAAGTCTCCTGAAAAAGCAATTGAATGTTATCAACTGGCTGCTAACCAAGGTTGTTCATCTTCTTTAGAAATGATCGGTCAATGTTATGAAAAGGGAGAAGGGGTAGAGCAATCTTCTGAAAATGCTTTTTATTATTATAATCTAGCCGCTGAAATAGATTTTAAAAAGGGGTATTCCCCTTCTATTTTTACATTAGCCAGGTGTTATGAACTAGGAATTGGGACAGAAAAATCTTTGAAAAATGCAATACATTATTATAAATTCGCAGCTGAGAACGGTTTTTCACCAGGTTATTATAAAGTTGGTTGCTGTTACACTGAAATAGGCGGGGAAGAGAATACAAAACAAGCAATAGCATACTTTAAAATGGGCGCTAAAGAAAATGATCCTCTCTCCCAATCTGTACTAGCTGAAGCCTTCGAAAATGGCTGGGGAGTGGAAAAGTCTTTTGAAGAAGCTTTTAAATATTATCTTCTTGCTGCTGTCCAAGGATTCTCCATTGCTCAATATTATATAGGAAATTGTTATAAATGGGGGAAAGGCGTTGAGCAGTCTACAGAAGAATCCTTGAAGTACTACAATTTATCTGCGGATCAAGAATATGGACCAGCATTGATTAAATTGGCTGATTACTATGATTCGGTTGAAGTAAAAGATTATAAAAAGGCTTGTGATTATTATAAAAAAGCAGCAGATCTGGGGTATGCTGAAGCGCAATGTGACTTAGGATTTCATTATAAATACGGAGATGGTGTTGATAGAGATATTTCGAAAGCCATTCACTATTATCAATTGGCTGCTGAGCAAAACGATTGTAGAGCTTTGTGTAATCTTGCTGTCTGCTACGAAGAGGGAGCAGGGGTAACACAATCTTCAAAAGAAGCCTTTAAATATTTTAAAAAATCCGCGGATTTCGGATTCGCTCGAGGCCAATTCAGGGTTGCACGTTGTTATAGTTTGGGTCTTGGTGTGAAAGAATCATTTGAAAAAGCAATTGAGTATTTTGAGCTTGCGTTGGGTCAAGATTATAAGACGGAGGAAATATTGGAAAAAATCCAAGAGTGTAAAAATGCACAACGAACAGGATAGAAATCCATCAACAAATTAAACAAATCCAGAAAAGTTATTCTGAGACTACAGGGTGTTAGCACAAC
>JACDDG010000210.1 GCA_013817115.1 Parachlamydiaceae bacterium
TCTTCAGGACAAAGAGGTTTTCCAGTGGACTTGAGCAAGATATCTCTCCATTTGCATAGTAAAATCTTCTCATTATACCATGCGGAAAATTGAAGTCAATCACTTCATTTGCAAACCTCTATAATCAAAGCGGGGGTCACTCCCGAATGGATTAAACCTGGACATCCAGAAGAAAATGGAAGACATGAACGATTTCACGGAACTCTACAGTTAGAAACTGCCTCTCCACCTGAAGATTCCCTAATACTACAAATACAGGCAATGAGCCAATTTGAACACGTTTACAACTTCGAAAGGCCTCATGAGGCTCTGGATATGAAAACACCAGGTTCGTGCTATGAAAAATCTTACAGGCGCTGGGATGGCATATTAAGACCTCCAGAATATAACACTAAGGAAATGGATGCTAGAAAAGTATCCACCCGAGGGGCTATATCGATATCTTCAAAGATGCATTTCCTTGGAGAAGCCCTTGCCAATCACCTTGAATTGGCGCTTGTAGCCATCTTTCGATATATAATAAGATCCAGAGCTTGAGTATGCTTCTTGACAGCACGCATCATAAGTTCATGATCAATATTGTCAAAGAATCCTTTTATATCAAGATCCACCACCCAGTTATATTGCCAGCATCTTTTTCTAGCTACCCCTATAGCTTGTATCCCTGATTTTCCAGGTCTATAACCATATGAGTCTTGGCAAAAATGCGGCTCTATACTTGGCTCTAGATACATCTTAACTACCGTCTGAGCTACTCTATCACCAACTGTCGGAAGTCCCAGCCTCCGTATCTTACCATCAGCTTTTGCTATTTCTACCGTTTTCACTGGTGGTGGCTGATAGCTTCCTGATGACATGCGATTCCAGATTTTGTAGAGATTTTTATCCAAATCTTTCTCAAAATCTTCAATCGTTTCGTCATCAACGCCTGGGGCTCCATTGTTTGCTCTGACGCGTCTATACGCATCTACAACGACTTCTTTTGAAATATAATACGATTTTACCATGTTCTATAGTTCCTTCCTTTCGGGTGTCTGGTAGAATTGGTTAGAGCGGAAAACCCCTTCGCTCCATCTTCATTACAAAGACTTCATCACTACTACGAGTTTTTCCGACCTCGTGCCCCGCATCGGTATTTCGCCCTCGGATTTCCTATCCTTGTGACTTTTTCCTTAACATCGTGACGACAAGTTCAAACGTTCCATATCTAAAGCCTAAATTAGGTTCATGTTACCTCTGTGCCGGGCACAAATCCAACCAGTATAATCAGGTTTCTGTTGGACTCATCCTGGGGAAGCGTAGATTCCCCCAGTTTCTTATGCCAGTTAACCACTTTCGACACTTACTTACGGTACTTACTTGTTGTTCATCTCCCTAATTAATACCTGATGTGTTCTAGTCACACCTTTTCTCTAACGTTCACCACAAGTAGCATTTAACTATCGCAGCTTAGAGTGGTTTGGATCAGCACCTGCATGCCGAACCGAGGGGTCTTCCCTCATCTTTAAATACAGCATTGATTCTCTCCTTTCGGCGAGTTTCATTCGTTTCACAACTACGCTATGGGCTATTCATCTGCCGCTCCCTCGCAGCTAGGGCACATTGCTGACTGTTACGAACTCCTAAATTTTTGACGCATAAAATACGTGGACAAATTTTGCCATCAGATCCTAAGCACTTTTTCAGCTTAATTCTACACCCTACCCTGAGGGAGGCTTTACAATGAACTCACAAAAAACCTGAACAGGCCCAAACTAACATAAGGGCCTATTATTTTAAGCACAAAAAGAAGACGACAGGTATCGCAAACGCCCAAAACTGTCACTGCTAGCCACAACATTGATAATAGATGGATCTACTAAATCCTCAGAAAGCAAACATTTTACTTGCAACGCGTTCAGATCAAGCGTAAAGCCTATGTCCGTCGGCAACAATATCGATTTTTGTGGAGAAGAATCTTGAACACACTCTTCACGCATTTTCTTAATGACTTCCAAACGAATATCCCCCTCACGACCACTGAATTCAGTAAGTAGCATCAAACGCGGAGCCAACTCTTCCAATAATGAGGCTGTTCCAAAATACCCAAGAGAATCTTCGTTATATCCGAATCTAGAGTAGTCATTCAATGTGGTATTACCAAAGGCCGCTAATAAAAGATCACAATAGCCTAAATGGTGCACAAGTAACGGAGACCATGCCAAACCGGATAGATATCCAATTTTCATTTTTTTATTTTCATTCGACAGCTCTAGGCGTATCCCTAGATTGGAATTGTTCAAAGCTTGGTCATCATTTGTCTCTCTAAAGTTCTGAGTCGTCTCCGGCATAGCATTCAAAAAATAATGCAACACAATACCTTCATCCAATTCAACCCTTTCAACATCTGGAGAATCCAAAAACATTTCAAGTTTATGAATTGTATTCCTAGCCTGCTTAAAACTCGGCTTCAAAAATGGAGCTAGTTGTTGATAAACTCTTTGATGAAGATAATAATGAATTACTTGTCTTTCAGCTGAAGTTTTATTCAATTGCTGATTAAGCTCAGAGATTGCTCTAAGGTCTGCGTAGGCTTCCCTAGAATTTTGGGTCACAATCACAAAATCAATATCTTTAATGCTGAACCCTTGACTATGAAAATTATCTAAAAATCCAGGTCCCGGGTTTATAGCAATCCCTTTGCCATCCCACCTAAGATAGTGTCCACCATGGCTCTTACGTGATTCTTCAGTAAACAACATAGGCTTTTCTGCGGCCTTAAAAGCCCATCCATTCAAAACACAAAGCAAATTTTCTGCAATGTGCGATTTTTGCTCCGATTTAACTAAGTAAGCTTGCATTTTTTCTAATTGCGAATTTTGAAAATTTTGTATCCGTTTTTCAAGTTCACCCCCAGCTTCTGAGGCCATTATTAAAGAATTTTCATTCTCTTTAAATCTACCTCTTGTATATTTATGGGTGTCGCCACTCGTTTTATTATTTTGAATCTTAGGATGAGAATCAACCGTATTAAAGAAGCTACCATAACCCGATTGCCCTCTTTCCCTAACATTTTCATTCATTTCTAAAAATTCAGGCTCTAAAACACACCTAGAATTAGATTCCATATTAGCATCAGTATGGTGCCCGTGCCCACTTAAAGCATGTTGGGGAATTTCTTGAGGAGATTCCATCTTTACTGCATCTGGCAAATCAGAATAAAGATTGCGCAAAGATGGATCTTTAGGATCTATTTTGTATGCCTTCTGCGCATAGTTCAAGGCCTTATCTTGCTGACCTCTGGCATGTGAAATTAAACTCGAGGCCCTGTAACAATAAAACTGAAAATTAGGAAATTCTTTAGCCTCTAAATAAAATTTCAAAGAATTTTCGAAATTTCCTTGGTAAAAATTTCGCTCCCCTTCAAAAAAAGCCAGATCTGAGCTATTACCTTCCGCTCCAGACGTATACTCGTCAATTAAGTGAAAGATTGCTGAGTGATCCTCTAGCTGATTTTCTTGCTTTTGTGAAATTAAATCTCGCATTTGCCCAAGATAAGATTCCAATGCTTGCTTCTCCATTTTTCCTCCGTAAAGTTCTAACTATTTGTAAAGGATTGTTCATTTCCCCCTCAATCAAAACATTGCGAGAATAGACATAATTTTCTATAGTAGGCTCAGACCACATGATCCCTATGCGTAGGCGCAGGATTTCAAATGATATCAAGATGCTGCGATCAACGACAAAGTTAATAGCCTAAGCTATTGCCGAGGAGCTGAGCGCGGCAGATTAGTACCATTTGGAATCCTGCGCCATGCATAGGGATCATGTGGTCTGAGGCTATACCTCGAGTATAAAGAGGCGGGCAACAATAAGTTTTGCTTATTTTTGCCCACCTCCTAAAGCTAACCTAGGAAAACTAATGCACGATGAATTTATCCCCTATGCACAACAATCTATCAGTGAAGCAGATCAACGATCCGTAAGCGAGGCAATCGCTAATACGCATATTACTCGAGGCCCTTTAGTCGAAAAATTCGAACAAAGGATTGCGGATTACTGCGGAGCTTCTTACGCTGTAGCCTTTAATAGCGGATCAACAGCGCTTTTGGCTGCATGTCATGTTGCTAAGATTAATCGTTTTGATCGATTGATATCAACCCCTAATACATTTGTCGCAACGATAGGCTCCGCTGTCCAATATGGAGCGACACCTATTTTTGTTGACCTCGATCCTCATACAGCCAATTTAGATGTCACACAAATCGCTAATGCTATGGAAAAGCCTCACTCACGTGGCCGCCATATAATCATGCCTGTACATTTTGCCGGTGTCCCCATTGATGTATCTGCTATCAACAATTCACTTAAAGATCCAGATTCAATTATTATTGAAGATGCTGCTCATGCCTTAGGATCTTGCTACACGGACGGGAGCCGCGTTGGCTGCTGCGCTAACAGCCAGATGACCATGTTCAGCTTTCATCCAGCCAAGACCATCACTACTGGAGAGGGTGGGATGATCACTACAAACGATAAAAATCTGTACGAGGCATTGCAACGTTTTCGCAACAATGGAATTGAACGCACTCCAAGCAATTTTGAAGAAAAAAAAAATGTGTATTCTGGGTTCTACGAAGTTCAAGAGCTAACTAACAATTATAATTTTACTGAGTTTCAAGCGGCTTTGGGATTAAGCCAAATGGATAGGCTAGATGTCTTTATTGAGAAGAGGCGCAAACTCGTTGCGGCTTATCGCAAGCTTTTAAAAAATGTTCCCTACATCACTCTTATGAGTGATGTAGGAGATCACCGCACAGCGTATCATCTTTTTGTCATTCAAATTGATTATTTTGCCTGCAAGACAACTCGAGAAAAAGTGATATTAGCTTTACAAATGGAAGGAATCGGCACTCAAGTTCATTATATCCCGGTGTATCGCCATCCTTATTTCCGAAGAACATGCGGAGATCTCAGGTCTTACTTCCCTGTAACCGAAAAATATTACGCTGCAGCCCTATCTTTACCGCTTTATTATGATCTTGGTTTTGAACAGATTGAGATGATCGTTAAGAAGCTGCTGAAGATTTTGAAAATAAAGAAGTAGTAATATTTACAACAGCGGCTGCGATCTTACATGCCTTCTCGCGCCCCTACCGGGGCGCAC
>JACDDG010000211.1 GCA_013817115.1 Parachlamydiaceae bacterium
GGATAGAACATCGTAAAATACGGCTAAATTAAAATCTAGAAAAGCAATTCATGCTCCTATCCCCCGGTAGGGGGAACTGTTAATAGCCCCGGGTGCAGCGATAGCGGAACCCAAGGCTATTAACAGTCCCCCCTACCGAGGGATAGAACATCGTAAAATACGGCTAAATTAAAATCTAGAAAAGCAATTCATGCTCCTATCCCCCGGTAGGGGAACTGTTAATAGCCCCGGGTGCAGCGATAGCGGAACCCGGGGTTCGGATCATACAAAACGTGCGCCCCTGTAGGGGCGCCAGAAGGCCACCTAAGTGCGTAGCCACGGCTGTAAGCTGTTCCATTTGGTTTTTCCTCAGTTGTAAGTCCGCGCCTCTGCGTCAAAAATTAATATTCTTGGGATCTTCGCGTCCTAAAACTCAGCTTTACCAGGATAACGAGGGAATGGAATTACATCTCGAATATTGTCCATACCCGTGACAAATTGAATCAGACGCTCAAAACCCACTCCAAAGCCCGAATGAGGAACTGAACCGTATTTACGAAGCTCTAAGTACCACCAGTAATCCTTTTCGTCAAGATTCAACTCTTTCATCCTCTCGACTAAAACAGAATATCTTTCTTCACGCTGACTACCGCCAATAATTTCGCCAATTTTTGGCACCAGCACATCCATCGCAGCCACAGTCTTGTTATCACTGTTACCACGCATGTAAAATGACTTAATTTCTTTAGGATAATCCGTTATAATTACAGGCTTACAGAAAAATTCTTCTGCTAAGTAGCGTTCGTGCTCAGACTGCAAATCCAAGCCCCATTTAACGGGGTATTCAAATTCTTTACCTGATTTCTCCAAAACACGCACAGCGTACGTATATGAAGCTCTCTCAAATGGAGTATCGACAATTTTCTGTAACCGCTCAACAAGACCTTCAGAAACATGTTTATCAAAAAATGCCATATCCTCAGGACATGAAAATAGAATATAATCTAAAACGAACTTGATATAGGCTTCAGCGCAATCCATATTGTCATTAAGATCTGCAAAAGCCATTTCAGGCTCTATCATCCAAAATTCTGCTAAATGTCGCGAGGTATTAGAGTTTTCAGCTCTAAAAGTTGGTCCAAACGTATAAATATCTGAAAGGGCAGAAGCATAGATTTCGCCATTTAACTGCCCTGAAACAGTCAAATAAGCAGGCTTTCCAAAAAAGTCCGCTTCATAATTAACTCCACCTTTTTCGTTCCGAGGAACTTTGTCCAAGTCTAAGGTAGTTACTTTAAACATTTGACCAGCCCCTTCACAATCAGAAGCGGTTATAATCGGAGAATGCAAGTAAAGAAAACCGCGTTCCTGAAAAAATTTATGTGTAGCATATGATAAGGCGTTTCTTATGCGAGCAACAGCTCCAATAGTATTCGTACGAGGTCTTAGGTGCGCAATTGAACGCAGGAACTCGAAAGTGTGTCGTTTCTTTTGCAATGGATAAACTTCCGGATCGCAAGTACCAATGATTGTTATTTCCTGCGCCTTTAATTCAACCTGAGGTGTTGCTCCTTGACCCATTACAACAGTCCCCTTTACTGCTAATGCAACACCGGTTGAAAGACCTTTAATTAGTTCTTCGTAGTCAGGTAAGTCACCACTAACCACCACTTGCAAATTGGAAAGTGTCGATCCATCATTAAGCTCAACGAAAGAAAAACTTTTTTGATTACGGACGGTTCTGATCCACCCTTTAACAGTAGCTTCACTACCGACTACGGAAGCTCGTTCGATGTTCGGATTTTTAAGCTGTTTTATCTTACTACGCATTATTCAATTCTCCTATGGCTTTTGAGAGATTTTCAACTTTCTCTAAATTTTTCCAAATTCTCGCAGCAGAGCGATTTCCTTTTCCCACACCTTCACACCACCGGGGGTTTCAAGATATTTTGGCAAGTGGCGAGTACGCTTATCATGCATCATAAAGCTAAAACTTTCCATTCCAATTGTTCCTTCTCCCAGAGGTTGATGTCGATCGACTCTTGATCCTAATCCTTTTAGAGAATCATTCACATGAAAAGCGTATAGCTTCGAAAGGCCGATTTTACGATCAAATTCATGGAGAGTTGCATCCCAACTCTCTGGAGTGCGTATATCGTAACCTGCCACAAAAATATGACATGTATCAATACACACTCCAATTGGAATTCGATCCTCAACTTTAGAAATAATGTAGGCTAGCTGGTCAAAATTCCATCCGACTGCTGACCCCTGTCCAGCAGTTGATTCCAGTAAAAGTCTCGTTTCACCTTGCGCAACTAATGACTCGAATTCTAATAAACTTTCACAAATAAGATCTAAACATTGTTCAGGAGGAGTATCTAGGGCCGCTCCGGGATGAAAATTTAAATATGTTACTTTAAGCTGATGACAGCGAGTGATTTCATCACGGAATGCTTTACGACTCTTCTGCAAATTTTCCTCCGACGGGCTTCCCAGGTTAATTAGGTAGCTATCGTGACTCATGATTTGTTTTATTTTAGTTTCTTGCAAAGTGCTGTTCCACAGTTCAATTTCTTTAGGCTCTAAAGGTTTTCTTTCCCACCTTTTTTGATTCGCCGTGAAGAATTGAATAGTTGTCGCACCAATAGATTGACCTTCCAAGAGTGCTTTGTATGCGCCTCCGGCGGCAGAAGTATGCGCCCCAATAAGTAATTCATCGTCAATTTTCATTTGTAAAACCATTAATATTTTTATGGATAAACAGTGCGATCTTTTAAAATAAAAGTTGCTCGATAACGCCCTTTATTATTTGTCCATTTGACTTCCGCTTTGGGATCAATAAAATTATTTGGCAGTAATAAAGCATCATGAAATTCTCGGGCAGCAGTTGCATTAGCACTGATAAAATCGATTTCCACTTTGGCTTGATACTTTTCTTGTTTTTTAATGAGCTCCGGACGCTTGACTAACACGTAGCTAAACCCTTCAATAAGAATTAAAGGGTGTGCGGAGTCTTTGCCAACAATATTCGGATGGACCGAAAGCCAAGCTATTACATCGCTGACTTTTGGAACATTGGGAGTCAAAGGAAAAAGGTCTGGAATCTGATTTAATTCTTTTTCAAGCAAGTTTACTCTATCACTAATTTCATCCAATGTCAATGATTCTAAAACAGGAATATCTTGTTGAATACCACCGGGCAATTTTTCTGCAATTTCCTTTTCAAAATCTGCATATGACTTATGCATTGTCGACAAAAGCTCTGCGTATTTCGCTCTAAGCATATTCTCTTCACTTGCGATATAGGCTTTTCCAAAGCTATAAAACGCGATAGCCAATCCTAAACAGAGGAATAGGTATACAAAAAGAGGCTTCATGAGACGCTTCCAAGGATGGGAATAGGCGAACTCCTCCTGCAAAAAATTCACTTGATCTTCATAAGAAGCCAGGGCCGTCAAAGCTTCTCCGATGGATATTGCGTGAGAATTCAATTCTGATTCTGAAAATTTATTGACAACCTTTGGGGAAAGAGGCAGTTGCTTTCCATGAAATCCTTTGGGCAAGAAACTAGCTAATTCCCTATTTTCCGAACCCTCGCCTGTTACCAGAATCGGAGGAATTTCTAACTCTCGAGCTTGCTTCATTAGGGCAAAAACAAGCTTTTCAATTTCAATACTATAGGTTTTTAATTTTTGAGCAGATATAGGGAATACTTGGGGATCAATAGTGCTCCAATTGAACGTAGAAAATTCTTTTTCAAAAAGAGCCTCATCCATAATTCCACATTCTTTTCGATAAGCATCCTTCAGTGAAGTTACTCCATGATGAGTTGCCTTTGAAGCAACTAATTTTCCTTCCTTTGCAAAAGTGCAAGATGTTTGATTATCACCTAAATGCAATATAAATACTGTTGAAAAATCATCCTGAAGAGCAAATCGACTATAAGCAACTAAACTGGATGGAACTGTTGCAACAACTTCCGGCTCAATACCCAAATTTTTCCACTGCTCAAGACGACGTTGAACATGCTCTTTTTTAACAGCCAACAGAGTTAAAAGCGTACCATCAGAATTTTGTGAGACTTTAATTCTATCCAGTAGACATGACTCAAGAGGATACGGAAGGATTGGTTCTGCTTGAAATCCCAAAACAGCGTCGATGTCGCTATTTTTTTTTAGTTTAATTTCTAAAGGCCTGATAAGCACTTCGTTTGCATCGATGGAGGTAACCACTAAGGCTTTACTAGATATACCTAACTTCCCTCCAAATTGATCCTTTATAGTGGATGAGTTGCCTTTCCTTTTAGAAACGTCAAAAAAGAGATGAAATAGATCATCTAAGCGTGGTTTTCTTTGGCTATAAGAAAGTTTTGCCCCCTTAATTCCCTTAGAGGTTAATTCCAGGCCCACAGCCATTGTTGCATATGCTCTTTCTGTCATAAAACGCCTTTAAAAATCGCTTACACAAATCTAAAATTAAATACCATGGAATACAAAAGAAAATATGTCCGAAATCATATCAACCAGCGATATAAAAATCTTTTTATCTCTATCGACAAACAGGTTATAAATAGCTGCTACGCCTTTAGAAATTATCACTCCAGCAACAACAGCAAGTACAGAAGTCATTACTGACGAAACGGAGCAACCAAAAAGTGTAGTCGACAAAATCCTTTTGGCAGCCTCATGTGCAGCATTGGCATAAAAATATTGTCCCCATAGCGTTTTCGGAGCATACTGAACATAAGCATAAAAAGCTACACCATGCTCAAATAAAAAACCGCCCACTTTCATCACTTGCATTGCTGCAGCTGAGAGTAAACCCAATCGAATAATACGCCTTTTATAAAGGTCGGCTGTTTTTCTTCCAGCAGATATCGAATCAACGACTCTAGCTATAGGGCCCCCGCAAGGAGGACCATCAGGAAGAGGAACGACAACACTGAATTCATTCAACCCTTTCTCTTTTTTAAAAAAATCAACACCCTCTGAAGTTAAAATAGGGGAAGGAAATAAAGCTGCAGAATTCATATTGATTCACCTTTAAATTACTAAAATTATAGACAAAAATTTTATACCGAAGAGCGTTCAAATTTTGGTTTTTGGCAAAGAGAAAGCTCCCGCGATTAAGCGATCAAAAACGACCCCATATTATAATATTG
>JACDDG010000212.1 GCA_013817115.1 Parachlamydiaceae bacterium
GTTTTTCCCAACAAGGGGAATATTATCAACTATTGATATAATTCGCTTAGAAATTAATTGAAATAAAGTGTGATAACTATTGAGAAACTTCCCGCATTTCTCTTCATTTTCAAAGCTCAAATTAAAGGGATTTGTGTCATTGGGTTCAGGTTTAAAAAATGATTCACCTAATGCAGCGAGCGAGGCTCGTCCACATTCATACATTAAATTGATTGGTTGCCCTTTTTGAGCCAGGCTATCAAGCCTATCAAGCCAATGATTCGAAGCACGGATGATAGCAGGAAAGAAAATATGATATTTTTTCTCACCGATAGCTTCATCAACATTTCTGCGCATTTCTGAAGTGTAATCCCCTTCCTTTAATCCATTTTTTGAAAACACTCTCCAACTGTCAAGACTAGGTCCTCGCACGAAATTCTTTGGCTGCTTCAAAATTATATCTATAAGTACGGGATCGGCCACTATACAAAATGATTTAGGCCCCAAGTTCACCTTGCATATTCCTAAATGCCCATAGGTTTTCAAGTATGAGGACATAAAAGGCAAAACTTCATAATTATGGTTAACATGCTCTGGAAGACTTCCAATTATAAAATGACCATTCGCTTGCGGTGGTAAAGGCTTTTTCCCTTTATCATACCACCACGAGTGAGTAGCAACGATCGGATAGAGTGTAAATGAAACAAGTGTACCTATTTTATCCCATAGGGAGAGGAGTGCATTATCACTCTCAATATAAGAGTTAGTTTCTAGATTTTGAAATGGATTGACACCGCTAGATGGATTTACTTTATTCATGTCATAGCTTCCTTGTAAAAGTTAAAACAATACTTTTTTGCACTTTGGGCCGTGTTCCCTGCGACTGTAGTACTTCACAACTGCATATTCAAGAAAAAAATGCTTGCTTTTCTTTTTAGGATTAATCACAAGCTATTTTTGTTTACTGCTGTTGTTTGCCACTTGACATTAATAATTTAATCAAATAAACTACATTAAAACAAACCTATAAAGGTTAAAATTATAAATACATTATTTCAATTATTCAAAATCACTTATAGTGAAAGGGTTATATATTAATGAATAAATTTGCCGCCGCAGGATTTTCACAAAAGAACGAATCAATTAAAAGCCCACTTATTGAGGGCAAATCTCAAGATAAATCTATAGAAGAAAAATCTTTTTTTTATAAAATTTTGAACGTTGCTAAAAGTGCTTTAAGTTTTATTGCTAACTTTTTCTATAAGCTTGCTAGCTTGTTATTTAAAACACCCAGCAATGTTTGTGAAACATTATTCGGAAAAAAAGCGTCTATAATTATTCCAGTTCGAGATGCTGAAAAAATTGCTATCCCCCTCCCCGCCAATTTAAATAAAAACAACGGTCCCAACGAAATCCCTCCGAGTGATCTAGGTAATGCAGGAAGCTCTCCTGATGATATCTCTGTTGATCCGATTGCGGAAAATAATAGTGAAAATTTTAAACCTTCTGTTGAAGAAAAAACGTCTAAGCATTTAAATGATGTCGACCATGAAGAAGTAATCCCATGCGACACTACCTCTGGCGGTCAAGTTAACCATACAACAGAACAAAAAGAAATGATCAAAATTCTTGGATCCATCGAAGAGATACCTCAATTTTTCTCCTTAGAAAAAATTGTCAACCCAAGTGACGGCAATAGCGTTAAAAAACTTAGTGATGTGGCAACAGGAATTAATGAAATTGCAGAACCTATCGTTATAAAGAAAACTCCAATAAATTTAGAAATCATTAAACCTATTATCGAAGCTGAAGATGACGTTCTAAAACCTGCAGAAATATATCTAACAAACAATGTTATAGTGGGTAGCGTTGTAGTGATTGCCCGCAAACCCCTCAGAGAGTTAGATTTAAGAGGTCGTTGCGTCCACACGAAAGCGGTACAAAAGTTATTGAATAACGAAATAACTCATGGCAAAGAACTACAAGAACTGAATGCCCAGTTTCTAAATGAAGCTAAAATTTCTGAAGAGAAAGCTTTAGCCCTCCATATAGAATTTATCAAAAAGTACACCTCAGTAGTTTCAAATGACCCCTTAATGTTAGAAGCTGCACCAATCTTCGAAAATTCCACCGGTTATACACACTCGTCGCTATTCCAACTTAAAAGAGCCATTGAATTAGCAAAAAATGAATTTCCTTACTTAACGAGCCTGGCTTTTAATACTGAACAAAAAAATGCAGTAGCTCGGTTAATACAAATTATTCTTTGTGGAAAAACTGCTCAAACCGGGTCTTTACCTAATTCCCCATGCTGTTTCCAATTGCGAGAATTAAAAGGTATGCAAACGGCTTATATAAACACTAGAAATCAAGGTCTTGAAAGTTCTTATCTTTTTAGCCTTATTGGATACGAAGATGAAAATGAAGACTTTAAGAAAAATTTTGCAAATGCTTTTCATTCATTTGTTACTGAATGCACAAAAAACCTTTCAAATTCCATTAAACTTCAAGAACATGGCCCTCAAATAAATTTAGGCAACGGTAATTTCTTAAAGGAAATGATAAATAATTTTAAAGAGCATCTAGCTCAAAATGCTATAAAATCTTTAAAAATTATTACCGCCTATACTAATTCTCCTCTTGGAGAAATGTATCTTTCTATTCAAGAATTGTTAGCTAATGCAATCTTCACGGAAAAAAGAAATTTACCACACGATTCCCCTTTCCATGGCACTCTCGATTATTTATCTAAACTCGCTAACGACGATTACACTAATTTGGCAAACGATTTAAAATGTCCGCCGAGCGATCTACAATTCTTTATCCAATGCAAAATCATTGAAATCGTCCTTTCAATGAATTCTCTTAACTATGATCAAACAACCGTTGCACTTGAAGAGTCTTTACAAAACTACGATGATAATTCTGTTTTTTCAGCTAGTACAATAGGGGCGATGTTTATACCTTCTCCGAATTTAGACTCTATGAAATCTAAACTTCAAAATGTCATTAAAGTTGGTTCAGACCACTTTTTTGCTGAAGGAATCGAAGAGTACTTTGCTAAAAATGATATTATTGTTGCAGAAGTGACCTCAAAAGAGTTCACTAGGCATTTATGTTTAAAACAGGAAGACAATACCAAAGAAACCTGTGCTATAAGTTCTTTAAGTTTATCTTGGCAAGCTACAAGCGATATGATGGATTATTTCGTTGGATTAATTCACCCTCAAGCTAATGACATCCAACCTGAAAATCGTTTTGTCGTACTAAAAGATGAAATGTTAGAATCAATAAAGAAATTAAATGAAGTTGCAGCCCTGTCCGAAGGATGGTCCTCATGGACTTTAACTGCAATTTCCGGTTATTTTGGCTTTGGAACAAATGAAAAAGATAAAGATGATCTCAAAGATATTCGTCAGTTGGCTTCAATCCTCAATTCTGCTTTTGAGGCATGCCATCAATACACAAGAATGGCTACTTTAAGCAACAAAACGACTGACCAATTTATTAAAGAAATTTTGATATTTAGGGACAGCTTAATAAACACCTATGCAACACTTTCAAAACTGCAAACTCAATTTTCAATTGATAAACAAGTGCAGAAATCTCAATTCGTCAACGAAATTTTAAATTACATAAACGGAGAACTTCTTTTACTTCCTTCCCAAGAAATGAGTAATGATGGTTACGTCAAAAGAATTTCCGAGGCCCTCATATGGCAGTCTACAGAAGCCAAACAAATATCTTGGAAAATTCAGAGATATGAACAACAGATTTCTCAATTAACTTTAGCTTTTGAATCCCATCTTTCAGATCTATTAAATAACCAAATGGATATGACTGAAAGTACTTGTGGGTTAAGCGAAAGCATGATGAATTTTGAATCTGCGCTTTTACAACCTTCGCATGCTGTTAAACGTGGAATAGTCAACTTTTTGTATAATGATTTGAAAGAAGTAAATGATACTACCTTAACTTCACCGCTAGACAAAGACGATTACTATACACAACAGCGTTTATATTATGTTAGAAAAGGATACACGAAATTTCTAACTACGTTCCGTAAATCCTTTGAAAGAGAAATGTTAAAACAGAATCCAAATCCTATAAACATGCGTATTTTACAACGAATTGCTGTGCTTTTATATACAGAAATAAATCTATACGATGAGTTAAGCGATACTCTTAATCATTTCAATGAAATGGGTGCAAGCACTCTTGGGCAAACACTTCTCGAGCTTAGCCCACAAGCCGGTCTGAAGAGCCCTACAATAGCACAACAGGCCAAAGGTCTTATTGGCATTCAATCTTCTTCAGCTCATAATTTGAAATTGCATACTGAAGTTAAATGGATTTATACAATTTACGAACGAATTAAAGCTGTACCTTGCGGGGCTAAAGTTCGTTTATTGGATGGTTGGATTAATAGTGCCAAGGGCCAATGGAATTGTAATTTTGACCCTAACATGCAAAGCAATCCTATTCACTTTCTCTCTACTCTGGAAATCGATTTAGGGAACGGAGAGCAGAGAAAAATTAAAATGTTGGGGATGGGTACACCAACGAGAGAAGACTATTACTCTGTTGTATCGTTAGTCCCTGAATTCATGGCTTTTATATTTGGGTACAAAGATATGGGTAAAAAGCACCTCTATATTAATAACCAAAATATGCTTCCAATTGGAGAAGATTACCTTTCTCAAGCACTGAATGGAGATGAAACAGCTCGTTGCAAAGCTATTATGGGAGCTCAAAGCCTTCAGAACATGAAGGGAGCGCTTTTTGCGATCACTCTATCTAAAAATTCAAAATTTTATCGACAAGAGGGTGCATTTAAAACACAAAATGACGCAAAAACATTCACTGATGAGTTATATGAACAAGTATTTGTAAAAGCACCTCATGAATCAGGTTGCTACATTTCGCCCGAGATCAGAGAGCTCTTGTTAGGAGCTAAGATTGACTTAGATGAAAAAGCTAAATCTGTGATTGGTCACATCCACACAGAGATATTTAAAGACAGAGTTAATTTAACTCAAGAAGAACGTAAATTGTTTATTGAGTTATTCTATAACAAGCTAACGAAAGTTATTCTTATAGGAGGAGCATTTGATTCTTGTAACATCTCTTGTAAAGATCAGATTGATAGAGC
>JACDDG010000213.1 GCA_013817115.1 Parachlamydiaceae bacterium
CTGCAATTCCTTGACCACCACGCCGTTGCTCTCTGAAAGTATCTAAAGGCATTCTCTTAATGTAATCATCCATTGATAAAGTAATAATTACCTTATCATTGGCAATTAAATCTTCCATTTGCATTTCGCTTTCAGCTGGTACAATTTGAGTTAATCGACCGGACTTATGCACTTTAGTAATCTCTTCCAATTCTTCCTTAATGATATCTCGAACCATTTGTTCGCTCGCTAACACAGCGCGGAAGTATTCAATTTTTGCTAGTAAAGCCTGATATTCTTCAGAAATTTTATCGCGCTCTAGACCTGTTAATTGATAAAGTCGCAAATCGAGGACTGCGTTAGCTTGGCGTTCAGAAAAACCATATTCAGCCACTAAAGCGACGCGGGCTTCATCTCGGTTGTTGCAACTTTTAATGAGCTTGACAATCTCATCAAGAACATCAATCGCTTTAAGGTAGCCTTCAAGAATATGCGCACGGGCTTCAGCTTTATTAAGTTCGAATTGTGTACGGCGACGAACCACTTCGATTCTGTGGTCAATCCAGGCTCCGATAAACTGCTTAATGTTCATCAAACGAGGAAGACCTTTATCGATCGCCAACATATTGCAGCCAAAAGTCACTTCAAGGTCAGTGAATTTATACAGCTGATTAATAATAACTTCAGGAAGTTCACCTTTTTTCAATTCAAAAACAATACGCATTCCATCTTTATCAGACTCATCGCGTAAATCAGAAATTCCTGTGATTCCTTTATTTTTGATCAATTCAGCAATGTTTTCGATTAAGCGAGACTTATTAACACCATAGGGGATTTCATCAACGATGATATCTTGACGCTCTGAACTCTCATTATGGTCTTCTACGCGCATGACGCCACGGACAAAAACTTTACCTCGGCCAGTGTGATAAGCCTCTTTGATACCGCGATAACCACAGATAATACCACCTGTTGGGAAGTCGGGGCCAGGCATCACTCTCATGATGTCATCAACAGAAACTGCAGGATCATCAAGCAATAGCAAAGTTGCCTTGACGACTTCACCTAGATTATGAGGAGGAATATTTGTCGCCATTCCCACAGCAATTCCTGTAGAACCATTGATAAGCAGATTGGGCAATTTAGCAGGAAATACTGTTGGTTCTTTTTTGGTTTCGTCATAATTGGGAACCATGTCAACAGTATCTTTATCGAGATCTTCCATCAACTGCACTGAGGCCGCAGTTAAACGCGCTTCAGTATATCGCATCGCAGCAGGCTGGTCACCATCGACCGAACCAAAGTTCCCCTGTCCATCAATTAATCTGTAGCGCATTGCCCAAGGTTGAGCCATCCGCACAAGTGTTGGATAGATAACTTGATCTCCATGCGGGTGGTAATCTCCGGACGTATCGCCGTAAATTTAAGCGCACTTACGATGTTTTCCGGTTGGAGAAAGATTCAACTGACGCATCGCAAATAAAATACGTCTTTGCGAAGGTTTTAGACCATCGCGTACGTCAGGCAGAGCTCGAGAAATGATAACGGACATCGAATAGCGCAGATAACTATCCTTCATCTCATCTTCGACACTTCTAGGGATAATAATTTCGTTTTCGGTATATGACATTGGTCCCTCTAGATATCTAAGTTTTTGACAGATAACGCATGCTTCTCAATAAAGGCCCTGCGCGGGGGCACTTCGTCACCCATTAATATCGTGAACATTTGGTCTGCTGCGATCATATCAGGCAAAGTCACCTTAATGAGAGTCCGTTTAGCCGGATCCATTGTTGTTTCCCAGAGCTGGTCAGCATTCATCTCACCGAGACCCTTATAACGCTGTATCTCAATCCCTTTGCGTCCATTGTTGCGAATGAATTCTGTAACATCGCGTAACACGCTAAATGGGTGGGACTGATGATTATCTTCGATCAGATAAAGTAGTTCTCTTTCAGCAATCAGATAATCCTTAAGTTCAAATCCAAATTCCTTAAGCTGAAGCAGCAAGTCGTAGAAGGAATCCTCTTCATACAGCTCAATAAAGTGTAACCGAAAAGATTTGAAGGTACGCATTTCAGGTGTAATTTCAGCTTCCGGAATAGATGCCAATGTTTCATCATGACGTCTACGCTGAGCTTCTTCATTCCCCTTCCGCAAAGCTTCAAATTCGTCATAAGAATAGGCAAACTTGGAGCCATCCATTAAATTAATTTGAAAGCGAGGTAATTGACCTTGACCATTTTTAGCTGCCAAAAATTCACGGAAAGAAATACCTTTTCGCTCTAAACGCTGCACAAAAGATTCTGCTTCGAGCATCAATTTCATTACTTTTTTGAATGCTTCAGGCTCAAGCTGTTCCGCTTGCCCAGGCAACTTCATATGCAAATCACTCATACCCAGTTCGAGCAAGTAGTCATCCATCTCTTTTTCACTGTGAATATAACGACTCGTTTTCTTGCGAGAAACGCGATATAAAGGGGGTTGTGCAATGTAGATGTAATTATTTTCAACTAAAGCAGGCATGTGTCTATAAAAGAACGTAAGTAAAAGCGTTCTAATATGGGATCCGTCGACGTCAGCATCCGTCATAATGATAACTTTATGATAACGTAATTTCTCGATTTGAAACCCGTCGATACCGATTCCGCAACCTAAAGCTGAAATCATGGTGCCGACTTCTGTATTCTGAAGCACTCTTTCAAGACGGGCTTTTTCAACGTTTAAGATTTTACCGCGAATAGGCAAAATGGCCTGAAAACGTCTATCACGGCCTGATTTAGCAGAGCCACCTGCAGAATCCCCTTCCACAATATAAATTTCACAGAGGGCTGGATTTTTTTCCTGGCAATCTGTGAGTTTTCCGGGAAGCCGACCGCTATCAAGAGCAGATTTTCTAAGCGTTAGTTCGCGGGCTTTTCTGGCAGCTTCACGAGCTTGGGCTGCAAGTAAAGCCTTTTCACTAATCGTTTTTGCAATAGCTGGGTTTTCTTCCAAGAAAATTGAAAGCTCTTCTCCGACAATTTGTTGTACAACAGAACCAACATCAGAGTTACCTAGACGTTGCTTGGTTTGCCCTTCAAACTGTGGATTAGCCACTTTTACTGATATGACAGCAGTTAAGCCTTCACGTAGATCCTCGCCAGTCGTTTGAATTTTGTCATTTCTTGCAGTGCTGTGGCTTTTAATATATGAGTTTAGAACACGAGTTAAAGCTGTCGAGAAACCGGTTAAATGAGAACCGCCGTAACGCGTAGCGATATTGTTAACAAACGAGTAAATAGTTTCGGTATAAGTTTCATTCCACTGGAAAGCTACTTCTACTTCAATGTTAGCATCATCCCCCGGCCGCGTTCCAACGAAATAAGCAGGCACTGGAAATAGAGGATTTTTATTTTCATTGAGATATTCAACAAAAGATCTTAAACCCCCACTATAACAAAAATTAACATCATCTTTTTCAGGATTGCGCTCGTCATGAAAATATATATTGATTCCTTTATTTAGAAATGCCAGTTCTCGCAATCGTTTAGCTAAAATGTCGTAATCAAATTCCGTGACTTTCATGATTGTATCATCAGGGAAGAACGTCAAGCGTGTGCCTCTTTTCTCTGTAGTGCCTATGACGCTCAAAGGCTTTGAGACAAAACCCTTGCTGAATTCTATTTCATTAATTTGTCCATTTTTGAAAATCTGAACAGTCATACGCTTTGAAAGAGCGCAAACGCAGGAAATGCCTACGCCATGGAGCCCACCGGAGACCTTGTAAGTGTCTTTGTCAAATTTTCCGCCAGCGTGTAGAACTGTCATAACGACCTCTAAGGCCGAGACATCGCGACCTCTTTTGATCGATTCTTTTTCATGCTTTTCAACAGGTATTCCACGACCATTATCTTCAATTGTGGCGGCACCATCTTTATGCAAAGTTACCCATATAGCAGAACAATGCCCTGCCATAGCTTCATCGATACAGTTGTCGACAGCTTCATATACCAGCTGATGCAGACCACTAGTGCTGGTATCACCAATATACATGCCGGGACGTTCTCGAACAGCCTGTAATCCCTCTAACACTGTAATTGAACTTGCAGTATATTCCTTTGGCAATGAGTTGGAATCCTCTGGATTTGATGTGTCGTTAGTCATTCACCACCTTGAAAATTTAAATTAATTGTTAACCACGTCGAAAAACGACATTTTTGAAGTATACCGAAGGAAACTTCATCTGTAAATTGCGCAAAATACGCGGCCTGTCATGTTGACTTAAGAGACTAAGAAGCGTCGCATTCTTAACCTTAATTGTAAGAATGCCATCAATAAATGAAATCGCTTCGGTCATACCGGCAAGCTTTTGCCCAATGACTTCTGGCCACGCTGTCAGCACCAAATCAGGCCGATCATTATGCATCACCCCAATGGCGGAAAGAACTTGTGGCAACAAATCCGCAATTCGACGCGTCGTTACTCGCGTGCCATCATAGTAGCTCTTGGGTGTCCTTAGATTGGATTTCATTTTTACCGTTTTACATCTTTAAAATCTCTATTTTATCACATTTTTGCCCCCTCTGGCAAGCCTTTTCGTAAGAGAGAGAATAGGACTAAAATGTGCCAACTATAACCATGAATGGTAAGAGCCTTGCTGCTCCTTGCACTTCTGTGGAAACGGTGATGAAAAAGCGACAACATACCATTTCTTCCCTCCACACAAGACGTTGACCTTTCAAATTTTCTGCACATTCTTTCCCTTACATCATTAATGCTGTCTTCTCTACTTCCGATTCATTGTCAAATAAATTGAAGGATATATTACTTCGTTGAAAAATAATTTTTCGTTCAGCATCTAATTTTAATATTTACGAATGCAGCATGCCACGCAAAAGTATTTGCAAATGCCCCACAATTGCATCAAATGCTTCTTCTTGCTTTTGCAAGCCTTTTTTAGAAGAACTTGAAAGCTCTGCTTCATTTGCACATTTTCATTAATCGTTAGTTCTTATTGAATAGGCTTTTCACTTTCTCATTTTTGTTTGCAATTTTGCAACCTTTATACCGAAGTGCGTTCAAATTTTGGTTTTTGGCAAAGAGAAAGCTCCCGCGATTGAGCGATCAAAAATGACCCCATATTATAATATTGGGTCGTTTTTGAT
>JACDDG010000214.1 GCA_013817115.1 Parachlamydiaceae bacterium
CTTTCACGTCCAATTGCTTCCCACCCCACCTCACGGTGACGCAGTTATTTTCAGTTACAAAGGCTTGGCTACCTTTGACAAGGACTTTCACCTTGCTAAATGTGTACGCTCACGAGCGCACTATCGCAAAAAACATTCTTCCACAAATCACGCTCCTACTTAAAGGGCTAATCCATTATGTCTAGCGTGGAAAAGATAAAAAATCAACAGATTTTTATCTTTTTTCGCTCCAGCTATTGACAACATTAATCTCTTGTGTCATGATCCACCTATTACCCCTAAGTTTTTGTTTTTGGCTTAGCCACATTTAGGATTCATGACAAAACTAAATTTCAAGACAACATTTTCTGCGCAACATCAACTAAAAGTTGATGAGCTTGCTGCACTTGCAAAAGAGCAAGGTTTTATCACGTACGAAGAGATTAACGAAATTCTCCCAATGAATTTCGACTCTGCAGAAATGATTGACCAAGTGCTCATTTTCTTGAGCGGCATGGATATTCAGATTCTCAATCAATCTGAAGTGGACCGCCAAAAGGAACGCAAAAAGGAAGTTAAAGAACTCGAAGGCCTTCCTAAACGTTCTGAAGGAACTCCCGACGATCCCGTACGGATGTATCTTAAAGAGATGGGTTCCGTCCCTCTTTTAAGTCGCGAAGAAGAAGTGGAAATCTCCAAGCGCATTGAAAAAGCACAGATTCAAATTGAAAAAATCATCATGCGTTTCCGTTACTCTACGCGGGAAGCCATTTCGATTATCAATTACCTCATTCATAATAAAGAACGCTTTGACAAGTGCATCACTGAAAAAGAAGTCTTAAATAAAACTGAATTCCTAGCGTTGTTGCCAAAACTTATGGAGCTATTGAAAAAAGAAGACTCTCTTTTTGAACAACAGCTTCTAGAACTTGATAATGAGCAGCTGAAGAAAAACGATAAAAATCGAATTCTCGAAGATGTTGAAAAATCTCGCATACGCACACAAGCTTATTTACGCAGACTTCATTGTCGCCACAACATCATCGAAGACTTTGTTGAAGTTATCATGCGGGCACACGATCGTTTCTTAGCTCTAGAAAAAGACATTAACGACCTCAAGCCCCGTGCAGAACGCAATAAATTTGCATTTATGAAATTAGCGGCAGCTAGCAGAAAATTGAGAAAAAAAGAACTTGCAGCCGGACGCACTCTTGATGAATTCAAGAAAGATGTGCGCATGCTGCAACGCTGGATGGACAAAAGCCAAGAAGCCAAAAGAGAAATGGTGGAATCCAACCTGCGGCTTGTTATCTCGATTGCTAAAAAATACACAAATCGTGGCCTTTCTTTTTTAGACCTTATCCAAGAAGGAAATATGGGCCTCATGAAGGCTGTCGAAAAGTTTGAATATCGCCGCGGATATAAATTTTCAACTTACGCCACATGGTGGATCCGTCAAGCGGTTACACGTGCCATTGCAGACCAAGCACGTACTATCCGAATTCCAGTACACATGATCGAAACGATCAATCGCGTGTTGCGTGGAGCTAAAAAGTTGATGATGGAAACAGGTCGTGAGCCAAGCCCGGAAGAGCTAGCTAACGAACTGGGAATTCCGCCGGATCGTATACGTGAAATTTATAAAATTGCTCAACATCCTATTTCCCTACAGGCTGAAGTTGGTGATGGCGGAGAAAGTCAATTTGGTGACTTCTTAGAAGATACCGGCGCTGACTCCCCTGCTGAAGCAACGGGTTATTCGATTCTGAAAGATAAAATGAACGACGTGCTAGAGTCTTTAACAGAACGCGAGCGCAAAGTTCTCGTTCATCGTTTTGGTCTATCAGACGGCAAGCCAAAAACTCTCGAAGAAGTCGGAGTTGAATTTAACGTCACTCGCGAACGTATTCGACAGATTGAAGCCAAAGCTTTAAGAAAAATGCGCCATCCTACACGTTCCAAGCAGCTCAAAGCGTTTCTTGATTTGCTTGAAGTTGAATAACGTTATAGATGCTATGTGGAGAAGAAGGAAGCAGAAACTAAATCTGGGCCGCAGCTTGATGCGCAAAAAGTTCTTCACCTTACCGGATCCACTGGAATCTTTTGTCGCACTTTAAAAGGGTTTGAACCTCGAAAATCTCAGCAAATCATGATGAGCCATGTCATTGAAGCATACAACGACAATGGCATAGCTCTCATTGAAGCAGGAACAGGCACAGGCAAAAGTCTAGCCTACTTACTTCCCGCTATCATATGGGCGCTAGAACACAAACAACGCACTGTCGTTTCCACCCATACAATTGCCCTTCAAGAACAGCTGATCCAAAAAGATATTCCCCAAATCATAAATGCATTAAATGTGGATATTAAAGCTGTCCTCGTTAAGGGAATGTCGAATAATCTATGCCTCCGAAAATTTCAAGAAGCTTCCGACGAGCAGCTTTTAATGTCACCAGAAGAACGTGAAGATTTTGCTCGCATTGAAGCATGGGCAGCAACCACAACTGAGGGCTCCAGAACATCGCTGCCTATGATGCCATCTATACACACCTGGGATCGCATCGGAGCAGAAAGCGACAATTGCACTCATGTAAAGTGCCCGCACTACCAACGCTGTTTCTTTTTTAAAGCTCGCAACCAAGCTGAAGAAGCACAGATTCTAGTCGTCAACCACCATTTACTTTTTGCCGATTTATCTGTCCGTGCCGAAACTGATAACTATAAAGGGCAAGCAATTTTGCCTGCTTATTCTCGCATTATCATCGATGAGGCTCACCACATAGAAGATATCGCTACAGACTTTTTCGGAGATCAAATCAGCAAGCTAAGCATTCTTAGGTTGCTTGGAAGGATCGCTTCTGAAAAACAAAATAAGGCTCAAGGCAGACTTACTAGCTTAAAAGAAAAACTGCATGCTTTTTTTCCTGATGCATCAGCTTCTTCTGTCAGAGATCTTTTTTTAAGGATGAATTTGGAAATGGTAGGACTCAGAAATGAAGTTCAACAGTGCACAGCCGAAACATTCCAGATCCTGAGTGATTTCCTTGAAAGACAGAGTAGCAATCCTGCAAACGGCGAAGAGTCCTCTTTGGGCGAATCTAAAATGCGGCTACTCCCTTATTTGCACCAAGATCCGCTTTGGCAAACTCATATTATTTCTTCAGCTCAGCGACTTATAACCTCACTAGAAAAGTATTCACGCTCCCTTTCTGGCCTAGAAATTGAATTGCAATCACTTAATCACGACACCTTTCAAGAACAATCCAAAGGGATTAGACAAGAGCTAGTGTCTTTTGCTAAGCGTTTAGATGAGCAAGGGTCACTCATTCAAAAGCTAATCATCACTTCACCTGAACGTGAAAAAGTACGTTGGATCGAGCTCTTTCGCTCTAAGTTACTTTCCAATGTAAGCGTTCGGGATGCAGACCTCGATGTATCCAAGGCTATGGTAGACTTTTTGTTTAGCAAATTTTCAACATTAGTATTATGCAGTGCAACGTTAACGACTAATCGTCAATTTGATTTCATTCGAAATCGTCTTGGGATTATTGCGAAGCGTTTATCGGGCAAGAAAATCATCGAAAGTATATTGGACTCCCCTTTTAACTATGCAAAACAAGCTTTGTTAGTTATTCCAACCGATCTACCGATGCCACAGGAAGCCCAATTCATACAAAAAGCAACACAGCAAATATGGCAAGCGATTGAAAGCAGCCGTGGCGCCGTATTTGTTCTTTTTACTTCGTATACAATGATGCAAAGCTGCCACGACCTTATTGCTGACCGTTTGAAAGAACACCGCTATTCATTATTTAAGCAGGGTGATGCTGAAAGGCAATCTTTGCTATCACAGTTTAAAGCAGCTCCTCGCGCTGTATTGTTTGGCACTGATTCATTTTGGGAAGGGATCGATGTAGCAGGGGAAGCATTACGTTGTGTTATTATTGTCAAGCTGCCTTTTAAAGTTCCAACTGAGCCTATCATCCAAGCGCGCACAGAAGCTATTTTGGAACAAGGTCGCGATCCTTTTACCGAGTATACTTTGCCGGCAGCCATAGTAAAATTTAAGCAAGGATTTGGGCGTTTAATTCGTCACGTGAAAGACCGAGGATGCATTGTGTGCTTAGACACAAGGTTAATAAATAAAAAATATGGACAACAATTTATTAATAGTTTACCTAACTGCCAGCAAAGTTTTTTACCCGCGGATAAGCTAGGATCGCGTATGCGTGACTTTTATCGCGAAACACATTATCTGACAAAGGGAAGAACGTAGAAGCGATTGGTAATTTCCCCAGTATAAGTTTTAGCATGTTACGTTGAAAAGTGGATGGATGGCTTGTTTGGGGGCTACGCAAGGCCGCGACTAAGCGAGATCATTTTCTCATATAAGTTTTAGCATGTTATGTAGAAAAATCGATGCATGCTTGTTCGAGGGCTACGCAAGGCACGTCATTCCAATGCTCTTAACTCATCTTTTCTTGAAAAGTTATGCCGTTTAAAACTTATCCTGAAAATCATTTTGTAGCCCACAGCTAGGCTCTGCCGCAGCTGTGGGGATAGAAAAGATGCCTTCGTTCCCTGGAGGGGGACTTCTTTTTTAAGCCCCCCAAAGAATATATAAAAAATTATTTGTGGCTTTAGACTCGACGCTCTCAAGTTTCTTTTACAGCTATTTGGGGAATTAGAAAAAAGAGGCCCCATAACGGGAGAAGAAGGCATCTTTGCTCTTCCCCCAGCTGCGGAGGAGACTTAGCTGTGGGCTTTTTGTAATGCCTTGGTGGGAAATCTAAGCATTGCTTTTTACGCGTAAATTTTTCCGACAAGCCGGATTTTTTACAATGAACAAATTCAAAAGGCCCTTCTTTTAAGGACCAGGTAGTCAAGTGCCAACGGACTTCCGCGCAACAGCGACGCCGATGTCTTCACCGACGCTGTCACCGAAGTCGCCGACAAAGAGGCCCGCGGGTCCGAAGCGGCAAACAGCTCTACATCTATTAATCTGATCCCTTAATCGTATAAGGAAATAATTATCACCCGCGCGATCCTTAAGAATGCAATGCTCTCCCGTCTTGATAAATTTAGTGAAGATTGAGACAACCGCGTCTATTAGTCCGGAAACGCTAGCTCCTTTACCT
>JACDDG010000215.1 GCA_013817115.1 Parachlamydiaceae bacterium
TGATGTATTGAGAATGTATTCTAGAATATATCAACTAATTTTGCCATAAAAATAAAAAAAATTATTTTTGTAAAGAAAAAGATGTGGGTAGAAGTATGGGGTGCAGCGATAGCGGAACCCGGGGTTTAGATCATGATAAAACGTGCGCCCCGGTAGGGGCGCTAGAAAGCCACCTAAGTGCGTAGCCACAATTGTTAGCCCTCCAATCGTTGCTTGATGCGAGTTAGACAGTGCCTCTGCTATAAGCTACAAAAGAAATTTAGGCCTTTTTTTTCTGCAAAATTTTAAAAAATAAGATTAAGTGAAAAGCATGATTCCGGCGTTGAGTTTCAACTTAGCCTTCAAGCGTATTTAAGCAAGGCCAGAGATTTTCTTGACGTTAATTATTATCGTATAGATGATCATCCGTCAGGAACTCCGGCAAGATATAAAGAAGGCTCTTCAAAACTTATCAATCTCACGTGATTTATTCGACGAAGATCCTTCAACATTATTTCCATTAAACAAAAGATATAATGCCGGAAGAACAAATAGTGTAAGTATTGTCGAAGATATAATTCCGCCAATAACAACAGTAGCTAGAGGTTGTTGTACTTCAGCTCCACGGCCTGTAGCCAATGCCATGGGAATGAATCCAAATGAAGCGACAAGTGCTGTCATTAGAATAGGACGCAATCGCATGACTGACCCTTCAATAATGGCATTTTCCCATGTGTAATTTTTCTCATAGTATAATCGCTTTATAAAAGAGACCATGACTATACCATTTAATACAGCAACACCAGATAATGCAATAAATCCAACTCCAGCGGAAATTGATAGGGGAATATCACGCATCCATAAGAATATGATTCCCCCCGTTAAGGCTAATGGAACTCCTGTAAAAATAATTAATGCATCTTTGAGCGAACCAAAAGTAGCTATGAGTAAAACTAAAATTAATCCCAAGGCAATGGGCACAACAATTTGCAATCTTTGTGTTGCGGATATGAACTGTTCGAATTGACCTCCCCACCGGAGCCAATATCCCGCAGGAATGGAAATATTCTCTGCTATCTTTTGTTGTGCTTCATCAACAAATCCGTTTAGATCCCGTCCTCTTACATTAGTAGTCACATTGAGAACTCGTTTGCCATTTTCTCTACTAATCTGGTTAGGCCCTTCTTTTATTGAAAATTCGGCAATATCACCTAGCAAGATATTAGGATATTGATTTTGAGAAGGTTGCTCCTTACCATGTAAGGGAATAGGGATTCGCTTTAAGCTCTCAATATTTGTTCTTATTTTTTCAGGCAACCTTACAATGATTTCGAAACGTTTATCACCTTCAAAGACCTCCCCCGCTTGTTTTCCACCCATTGAGATAGCTATTATTTCTTGTACATCTGCAACGTTTAATCCATAACGAGCTAGCAAATTCCGATTGACATCTATAGTTAGTACCGCAAGACCTGTTGCTTGTTCAATTTTGACATCAGAAGCGCCAGGGATTTCTTTTAAAACTTTTTCAATTTCTTCTCCAGATTTCATAAGCACTTGCATATCGTCACCAAAAATCTTTACAGCAACGTCACTTCGTACGCCCGATATAAGTTCATTAAATCGCATTTGAATGGGCTGGGTGAATTCGTAATTATTCCCTGGTAGTTCTTTCAATGCCTTTTCAACACGTTTAACTAATTCCATTCGAGGTAGGCTCGGATCGGGCCATTCCGACCTGGGTTTCATCATCGCAAAGCCATCCGTTACACTTGGTGGCATTGGATCTGTTGCAATTTCAGCGGTACCTATTTTAGCAAATGCCTCCTTGACTTCAGGGAATTCTTTAAGTTTTTTTTCAACAAGGTGCTGCATGCTAATGGCTTGTGTCAAGCTTGTTCCAGGCATCCTTAAAGCATGAATGGCCATGTCTCCTTCATCAAGACTTGGTAAAAATTCAGCTCCCATTCTACTCGCTAATACAAAGCAAAAAGCAACAAAAATTAATGCTCCAAATATAACTAAATAACGTAATAAGAGAGCTAATTTCAATAAAGGTTCATAGATTTTTTTGGCAAAACGAATAATAAAATTCTCTTTTTCAGAAATTTTTTTGCTTAGAAATGTGGCAATGGCAGCAGGAATGAAAGTTAATGATAGAATGAGAGCTCCTGAAAGTGCTAAGAGAACTGTGTATGCCATAGGATGAAACATTTTGCCTTCCACCCCTGAAAGTGTTAAAATCGGTAAGTATACAACCATGATGATAAGAACGCCAAAAATACTAGGCCGAATAACCTCTTTTGTTGCGTCTGCAACAACAGAATAGCGTTCATTCTTACTGAGATATCTACTAAACTTTTGTTGTTCTTCTGCGAGTCTTCTTAGGCAGTTTTCAACAATAATCACCGCCCCATCCACAATGATACCAAAATCAAGGGCCCCTAAACTCATTAAATTCCCACTGATCTTATAATGTACCATTCCGGTTATCGTAAAAAGCATTGATAGAGGGATAACTAAAGCGGTAAGAATAGCTGCTCTGATATTGCCTAAAAGTAAGAATAAGACCACAATTACTAGCAAAGCACCTTCGAGAAGATTCTTTTTTACTGTTTCAAAAGTGGAATCCACCAATGTCGTTCTATCGTAAACTGGCTTTGCACTAACCCCTTTAGGCAAAGTTTCGTTAATTTTTTTTATTTTCTCTGCTACTGAATGAGAAACAGCTCGACTGTTTTCTCCTATTAACATGAATACAGTTCCTAAAACAACCTCTTCGCCATTTGATGTGCCGGCGCCAGTTCTTAATTCTTCTCCTAGAATGACATCAGCTACGTTTTCAATATAAATTGGAATCCCATCTGAACTTTTTACAACAATTTTACGTATCTCTTCTAAATTTTTTACGCGACCTGGTGATCTGATTAGATACTGGTGGCCATTACGTTCAATATAACCTGCACCTATGTTTGAATTATTTTCTAATAAAGCTTTTACGATATCATTCATCCCTAAGCCATAGGCTGTAAGTTGTTCAGGATACGGAGTGATGTGAAACTGTTTTCTGTAACCACCAATGGAGTTGACATCCACTACACCTGGAGTATTGCGTAATTGGGGTTTGATAATCCAATCTTGAATAGTTCTTAAGTCTGCAGGGGTATATTTTTCTTCTCGAAGATTGACTTTTTCTTCTTTTACGACATACATAAAAATTTCGCCAAGCCCCGTTGCTATAGGGCCCATGATAGGGGTAATGTCGTCAGGAAGTTTGCTTTTGATTTCCTGTAATTTTTCATTAATTAATGGCCTTGCAAAATAAATATCAGTTCCATCCTTAAATACTACAGTTACCTGTGAGAGGCCATATTTCGATAAAGACCTCGTATAATCAAGAAAGGGCAATCCTGACATTGTTGTTTCAATAGGAAAGGTAATTCTTTGTTCTACTTCTAGCGGGGAATATCCAAGAGCTTCTGTATTAATTTGGACTTGAACATTGGTAATATCAGGAACAGCATCGATTGGGAGACGTTGATAATTATAAATTCCCAAGCCGATCAAAACCAAAACGCCTAAAAAAGTAATCCAACTGTTTTCGATCGTATATTTTATAATTTTATCTAGCATAATTTATAGAAATATTTAATGTTCATGTTTAGCTCCAGATTTTTCCAAATCAGCTTTTAGGATGTAGCTGTTTTCCGACACATAGCGATCACCTGGGGTAAGCCCAGACTTAATTTCTACCCATTCCTTATTCCTGCTTCCCAATTCTACAGGAACAACCTCAAATCGATTGTCAACAGATAGGAAAACAACATCCCAATCCCTAAATGTCTGCAAAGCCCCATCCTTAACAGCCACATCTAAAGGAAGGTTTTCAATAGTAATTTCTCCGGAAAGAAATAACCCTGGTTTCCATATTCCTTTAGAATTCTCTATTATCGACCTTGCGACGACACTTTGAGTACTTTCTTGCCCGAGTGGAGATATATAAGAGATCGTTGATTGGTGATTTAAACTTCCATCTAGACTTGTTACCAGGATGAGATCACCAACATGCACTCTAGATAAGTCATTGCGATAGATATTAAAATCAGCCCATACAGAACTAAGATCTGAAACGACAAATATATTTTCTTGTCCAGATAAGTACATCCCAAGATTGATGTTTTTTTTAATAATCATACCGCTAATTTCAGATTTAATTTCATAATTTTGTAAGCTTTCATTACTTTCGATCACAGCTAGGATTTCACCCTTATGTACATAATCACCGAGTTTTTTATTTACAGCTTTCACAATTCCTGGGAAGCGTGGGCTAATATAAACCGTAAGTTCTTCATTGGGCATAATTTTGCCCATTACGTCTAATTTGATTTCTAAATTTACTGGGCCAGCTTCTTCAATATTAATCTTATTAGCTTCTATTGATTCTGAACTAAGCTCCACGCGTCCTTCATAAGATTCATAATCCCATTCAGAAGTTCTACCTTTAAATGCAGCTAAAATTTTAACCTTAAAAGAATGTGGTTCAGTAGCTTCCACAGTGCTTTCTAAATAATCACCCTGTTCTTTAAAAGGAATTTTTTCTACTCGATTTATACGCTCCAGTTCCATTTCATATGTAACATCAGAAGGCTTAATGGGCGTGCCGTTTTCATAAAAATAAATTCTGAATCGTGGGGGCACACCCTCAGGTTCAAATATAGTCACTTCGACTTGAAATGCATTTTCTTCAAGAAGTCGGCCCTTTTTAGGCCCCCTTTTAAAAGCTTCAACGCCTTCTGTTTGAAGAGATTCATGATTAGGAGTGTTGGAGATTTGGTTTAATAAAACTGGCTTGAAGCAAATAAAACCTATCAACGCTGCTATAGAAATTATTAATAAAACTATTACATTTATTAGCCACGGCTTACTTTTCATATTTCACTCACACTGCTGGTTAATTATTGCTTTTGAACCCGTTAAGCCTTGAATAAGCGCTAAGGCTTTATGATATTCACCTAAACCTTGCAGATAACGAAGTTTAGAAGCTCTGTATGCTGGCGTGTCAGAAATTCTTCGAATTTCCCCTCTGTAAGTGATTCTGTTTCTCTTCCATAGCAGTTTCCTTATTAAGGTTATACAT